>JAQUFK010000099.1 GCA_028684695.1 Methanosarcinaceae archaeon
CTGGGCATTGTAAAATCAAGGGCATTTCCGGCAGGATCAAGCCCTTCCCTGATTGCTCTTTTAAGAGTTTCTTCTGTATAGGGAGGGTGCTCTTCTTCTTCTTCTTCTTCTTGCTTGGCTTCAAGCCCCTCTTCCGTTTCTACTTCAAGTTTCTCCATATGGGCTTCCGAACTTAGTACCTCATAGCGGATATCCGAAGCAATTGCTGTGCCCATCATTACAAAACGGCCCCCTTTTCCGTCCGCTCCATGGCAACTGACACAGCTTCCCCCATGCATATAAAGCCAGCCAGGGCCAGACTCAAACTCTATAAACTGCCCACTTTCATTGTAACCTGTATGGTAAATGAGCTCTCCTTCAGACTTAAAATCCAACTTCGGAGGTTCGGAAAGAAAACCCCCTGGCCGCATTTGTTCTCCCCAGCCCATTGGTGATTCCGGCCAGCCGGAAACTCTTTCTTCATAGCGAGGAGCGAATTGAGGCCCGGTCTGAAAAGTGCCAAACTGATAAACCAGAATCCATATTCCTACTACAAGTAGCAGAAGTAGAATTATTTTTAAAATTCTGTATTTTTCCGTATCCATAAAAACCCCCCTTAATTCAAATGATTCAAGCTTATAGCTATTCAATTGTCTCGATTCTTTTCTTTATCCCTTTCTTTATCCGAGCCTTTGGCCAAAGTTGCGATTTTTGTGCTTGTTTTCTGCTCAGCCGTATTTATCCCAAGCAAGACATAAGGAGAACAATGCCTGGTAATCGATGTAAAAAGCCCCGTAAAAGCAACCAGCCCTAAAAGCCAATTCCAAAGCGGCTTATTTTCTACAAAATCCATTGCAAGAACAGTTATTGCAAAGGAGCCAAGAAAGGCTCTCAGCAACAGATCCAAACCCCCTATATTTTTTTCTAGGAAGAGCTGCTTTATGTTCACAGAAAAACCCCTTTATAATCCCTCTAACATATTAATAGTCCCCTTCCTTATTTATAACACGCAGCTTAAAACCCCTGAAGCTTTAGCTCAGGGGTGGTTCACTTTTACTATTTATTGCTACTTTCAAAAATCAAGCAGAAAGCTACCCCCTCTTAATTCCAAGAAAAGCAAACACAGGCCAACTCAGAAAAAAGCGGAAATTTGGCCGCAGGAAAAAGGTAAAAAGGTATCCAATATGTCCGAGATAAAAATAGACAGATCTCTTTCATACCTCAAAGGCAGTCAGCGCGTGTATGATGAAGCTTCAACCCTGAGAAACACAAAAGCTCAGTTAAAGAAAATAGGGGTTACCCGGATTGCTGATATTACAAACCTAGATCGGATAGGAATTCCGGTCTTTTCCTCAATCCGGCCGAGTGCGGCTGAAGGGGCAATTTCTATTTATTCAGGAAAGGGAAGTACTCCAGAAAGGGCCCGTATATCGGCAATCATGGAAAGTTTTGAGCGCTGCCTTGCAGAAAGAGCAGGCACAAACGCCAACATCAAATCTGAAATCGCAGCCCCTATCCTTGCAGATTCCTATGAAAATCTTTTGAACACTCAAAATGTAATTGACCCAAAAACCCTGCTTTGTCCCGAAGGAAGTCTTCCCTACTCCCCGCAGGAATGGGTCGAAGCCTACGATCTATTGCGTGAAGAAAAGGTTTTCGTAAGCGCGTGTGCAGTTTTTCACCCATACAATGCGCCCAGTCGCTTTCTAAGGCTCTTTCGGAGCAACACAAATGGCCTTGCCTCTGGAAACGTGCTTGAAGAAGCGATCCTACATGGTTTTTTAGAAGTTATCGAAAGAGATGTCATAAGCAAGGCTCAGTTTAACAGAAAGCTTGGAAAGGAAATCAAGCTCAGGGAAGAAGAAGGTTCTCTCTATGAACTTGCTAAGAAATTCGAGGCTGCGGGAGTATTCTTAAAACTCTGGAATGTTCCAAACGATATGGGGATCCCTACCGTAATTGCAGTAGCAGACGACGTGAAACTGAAAGATCCAGCTCTTTTAGTTATGGGAGCAGGCTCTCATCTTAGACCTGAAATTGCAGTCTCAAGAGCAATTACAGAAGTTGCCCAGTCAAGAGTTGTCCAGATCCAGGGTGCAAGAGAGGATACGGCCCGAGAAGGGTTTATACGGGAGATAGGCTATGAGCGCATGAAGCGCCTTAACAAATTCTGGTTTGAGGAGGGTGAAAGCATAACTCTTTCTGAAATTCCAGATCTATCCCAAAAGAGTCCCGCGGAAAATATCGATGTGGTGCTTGAAAAAATCGGAAAAGTAGCCGAACACGCCCTTGTCGTCGACCTTTCAAGAAAAGATATTGCAGTACCGGTTGTACGGACAATTGTTCCTGGGTTTGAGCTGTTTACAATTGATCCTGAAAGAAGAGGAAAAAGACTCAGGGCCGGAAAAAAAGGGAGTTTTTTTAGGAGCCAAAGAAGAGAAGGAAAAAGAGCTGAAAAGACAGGAGAGAAAAAACCTTGAATCCAAAACTGAAAAAAAAAGGACTAATTTTTGCCGGAACAAGTATCAGCCATGAGGAAGCCAAAAAAATCCTAACCGCAGATTTTAGACCTCCGATCCGAAGGTTTCAGCTCGAAAAGGAGATTAAGAAAGGGTATAAAGTCATAGGCATAATCGATGGTTTTTTCTTTAACCAAGCAGCTGTCGGGCATAGGGAAATTCTTTCTGCCCTTAAGGCTGGAATAAAAGTTGTTGGCGGAGGAAGTATGGGGGCTCTTCGAGCCTCCGAGCTTGATGCTCATGGTATGATTGGCGTTGGCAAAGTTTATGAGGGGTACCGGGACGGAGTAATTGAATCCGATGACGAAGTCGCAGTCAGCACAAATCCTGAAACCTTCGAGCCTATTTCCGTACCTTTAGTCAATATGAGAGCAACTCTCAAAAAAGCCCTTGGTTTGGGGCTTATTGAAGCAAAAGAACATGCAGCTTTGCTAAACCTTGCAATAGAGACTTATTATCCAGATAGGAGTTATCTGGGGCTTTTAAAAACTGGAGTAAAAACAGGAATTCTTTCGGAAAAAAAGAAAAAAATTCTGCTTGATTTCTGCCTTAAGCAGGAAGTCAATGTTAAAAAAGAAGATGCATTGCGTGTGCTTCAGACTGTTAAAATATTGCTAGAAGAACCTTAAAAAAATTGAGGTTTTTGCGCCAAGGCCGTTTACTTGCTGACGATATAAAGCCTGATAATGTAAAGGGCCACAAGCAGGACAAAGAAATTATAAATTGCCTTGAAGATGGGAAAGTACTGATACTCAAACCAGACGCTTAAGATTCTCTCGATTGAAAAATAGAGCTGGAAAGTCGCAATTAGTAAGAGTAACATGGCAATAAGAAACACTCCTTTTTTGAAATTCTCCTCAAGCCCGACTTCCTTTTTTTCACCCAACCTTTCCGGCTCTGCTCTTTCCCTTTCATTCATTTCAATCCCCGCCTGTAAAACCCTGCAAGAAGCAAACAAATTCCAGCAAAGAATATTCCAAATCCTGAAACTCCTTCTTCAGCCTCAACAGCTTTTTCACTAGATTCAAATCCTTCTTTTCTCTCAAATTCTCCAGTCTCAATCTTGGTTGTGATGGGTTTCTCGTCCTTAAGTTCAATTTTAGGACCCAGTCGGATGTAACTTTCTCCCCGTTTTACAATTGTGTTATTATTCCAGACTTGAACTTCAACAAGATAATTGTATTGATCGGGCACTGAAAGGTTTACACTTCGTATAACAGTGGTCTGCGGCTCAATATTTCCAGTTTTTGTCCAGACTTTATCTGCCAGAAGCCCGGCCTCAAGTTCTTGGGCTTTGACCAGCATTCGATAATCCGAACTTAGGCTTTTTCCCTCGTTTGTTAGGTAGATATCACTTTCAACAAGGACCTTGTCCTCCTTTACCTCACGCACTATAAAATCCATTTCAGGAATCCCGAGGTCTATATCCTGAATATCGGCTGGCAGGGCATCAAGAGAATAGATTCTGATTTCTCCGCTGCTTTTCCGGGTTTTTTCTTCAAAAAGGACAGTCTGAAGTTCATAGCTTCCACTTTTAGGAAGACTCAAAACCTGATTTACGGCTCGGGTTTCCTGCTTTTTCAGGGGGCCGAGCTGAATTTCTTTCTGCTCCACAAGCAACCCGCTTTCCCGGCTATAAGCTTTCAAAAGCAAAGAAGTGTTTTTTCCAGAAACTCCGCCGT
Source organism: Methanosarcinaceae archaeon (assembly GCA_028684695.1). Taxonomy (GTDB): domain Archaea; phylum Halobacteriota; class Methanosarcinia; order Methanosarcinales; family Methanosarcinaceae; genus JAQVBP01. Next base: position 4,181 of record JAQUFK010000099.1, read on the forward strand.
ACTTTTCAATATAGGTCGTGACATTTAAATCCACAAAGGCAACCCCAATCCTTTCGGCCGAAATGTCCATGTCCGTGATACTGTAATAGCTTTCTTTCTCAAAACTCCGAAGACAGCCACTACTTAAAGTACAGACAAAAAGTAAGGAAAACAAAAAAAGGAGCTTGAAAGTTCGTGATTTTTGAGATTCCAACACCAATCCCTCTTCTCTTATTAGATAAATCCCCTTCTTATTTTAACTTATTGTACCTGTTATTGGAAAGAGGAGGAATTAAAAAGAGGTCTATTTTTTGACTGAAGAAAATAGGCTTGCTTTAAAAAAATGCTTCCCTAATTATTAATAAGCCCGCCTATATAATTTGCAACAAGGAGAAGAAAAATCAGGAAATAACTAATTGGGGGATACATATCCATGTTAAACAAAAAGCTAGCAAAAGCTCTGAATCTACAGCTGAATAAGGAAATCTATTCCGCTTACCTCTATCTTGCAATGTCAGCTTACAGCTCTTACAAAGGGCTTACGGGCTTTGCCAACTGGTTTAGGGAGCAATACAAAGAAGAAAAAGAACATGCAGGGAAATTTTACAGTTATTTGGTCGAACAGGGAGCCAGAGTGGAACTTGAAACAATAGAAAAACCGCCTTTAGAATTTGGGTCCCCTCAGGAAATGTTTGAAAAAACCCTTGCCCACGAGCAGTTTATAAGTCGCTCCATCCGAGAACTGCTCGAGCTTGCACTTGCGGAAAAAGACTATGCAACAAGCATTTTTCTCCAATGGTTTATAAAAGAACAGGTTGAGGAAGAAGCAAATGACAATGAGATCCTAGCCAAGTTAAAACTTGCAGGAGAAAACGGAGCTGGACTGCTTGTACTTGATAGCGAACTCGGAAAAAGGGGCGGGCACTGAACCTGAAAGGGCCACGGGGAAGCCTTTTAACTTCTAGCTTCCTTTCCCTTTTTTTATTTTTTATTTACTTATGGGCCCAAAGTCCCAATTTCAGTATTGGGAATATTAAAAAAGATATAGTCCTGAGCGGATTCGAACCACTGTCCCGGGCTCCAAAGGCCCGAAGGATTGACCACTACCCTACAGGACTGCGCTTGAGTGCTTTTACTTATAGTTTTATTCTGGTACTTATTTCTTGTGCTTTCCAGAACTTTTTGTAAAAAACAAAAAAACCCCTTTTTGGAAGTTTCCGTCCGAAATCCGACTCTTATTTAAAATTAAAGCTTTTTTCAAGCATTAATTGAGATTAAAAGGATCTAAATTAAATATATTCATATAAATTGGATATTAAAGCTGAAATTAAGATTTTAATTGATTTATAGGATTCTAATATCTATTAATGCCTATATGATTATTTAAAATACAAAAAAAAGCGATTATTAATCCTATTTTTTCTTTATTCCCTATTATATATTATGAATTACTATTTTAAATACATTTATATAGATAATTTCACTTAATAACCCTCTATTATCAGTTTATATCTGATATATATCTTCCATAGTCTATATTTTTCGGAAAAAAGCAAAAATCGATCCTATTTTCGGAAGACATCAGATCATGAGCCAGAGAATACATAAGAAAACAGGTCCGCAGTCTCTGTGGGCAGGGAGCCAGGAAACAGGTTTAAAACCAGACCTCCTGACTGGGGCAGCCATGGAAATAAAATACACCCAGGAAAAACCGCACCCTTCGGGAGGGAGCTTCACTGGACAAAAAAGAGGTAAAAAAGCCCGAAGTCTGGGGCCTGTAGCCGATCTTGAAGCTCATGTTGACCCTGAGTGGTGGCGAAATATTTTCAATTCCTTATACCTAAAAACTGACGCCGATGTTTTGGAAGCTCCAGAAATTTCGGCCCAGGAAGTCGAGCTTTTCATAAAAAGCCTCAGTCTTTCCCCAAAAACTAAAGTGCTTGACCTCTGTTGCGGGCAGGGCCGGCATGCTCTTGAAATGGCCCGCAGAGGTTTTTTACACGTGGAAGGAATTGACCGTTCAGCTTACCTTATCCGTAAAGCCCGAGAAAGAGCCAAAAAAGCCGGACTTGCAGTTCGGTTCCGGGAAGGAGATGCAAGAGCCTTGCCCTATGAGGCTGCTACTTTTGAGGCGATATGCCTTCTTGGCAACAGTTTCGGCTACTTTGCTTCCGAAGCCCAAGACCTTCAGCTTTTAAAAGAAGCCTTTCGGGTGCTCAAGCCAGGAGGAGAGCTATTCATAGATCTTGCAAACGGAGAATGGCTTAAAAAGAATTTTCAAGCTCGAAGCTGGGAATGGGGGGATGGAAATTCCTTTGTCTGCAGAGAACGCGCGCTTTCTGCAGACAAAAGCCGTTTGATTTCAAGGGAGCTTATAACCCAGGTGGAAAAAGGAGTTATAGCTGACAATTTCTATGCCGAGCGTCTCTACAGCAAAAAAAGCCTTGCAAACCTCCTGCTTGCAGCAGGCTTTAAAGCCCCGATCTTTCACGGGGATTACACCCCCAAATCCCAAAAGAATCAGGATCTAGGCATGATGGGAAACCGAATTCTGCTCTCAGCCCGGGCCGAAAAACCCCTGCCTGCTTTAAGCTCCATCCCAAAAAGAATAAAAAATGTTCTTGTGATCTTAGGGGATCCCCGCAGAAAAGATATTGTCCGCCCGGCTTTGGTCTTTGACGAGGATGACTTTAAGACCATAGCTAAACTCAAAAAAGCTCTTTCCGAGATTTCAGGAATTCACTTTACCTATCTCGATGACCACGCAACCCTTATTGAGGAGCTGAAAACTCGGGCTGGCAAAATCGATCTGGTCCTGAATCTCTGTGATGAAGGTTTTGAAAACGATCCTCTCAAAGAGCTCCATATCCCGGCGCTCCTTGACCAGCTTAAAATCCCTTATACAGGAGCCGGACCCCGCTGTCTAGCTTTTTGTTACGATAAATCCTTGGTTCGGGGAGCGGCAAGGGAAATGGAAATTCCGGTGGCAAAAGCCCTTTTTCTAAATTTGAAGTTTTGCCCGGAAGGAACGGCTCCAGAGCTTCCCTTCGAGTTTCCGGTCATTGTAAAACCCAATTCCGGAGATTCCAGTTTCGGAATTACACAAAACAGTGTTGCTCATTCCAAAGCCGAACTAAGCTCCGCCCTAATGGCTCTGTGCAAGCAGATAGGCTCGGAAAGCGCAGTCTCTATACTTATAGAAGAATATTTGCCAGGCAAGGATGTGAGTATTGGAATCATAGGCAACGCCTCATCTCGCATTGTACTTCCTATAACAGCTGAAGACTATTCAGAAGTTCCCGATATTCTGCCAAGACTGTGTGGCTATGAAGCAAAGTGGCTCTCGGATTCGCCTTATTGGAAGATTCACTACGTCCCAGCCGAGCTTTCCAAAGAAACCGAAACAGAAATAATTAAGCATTCTTTAGCCCTCTTTTCCAGGCTTGAGTGCAGAGATTATGCCCGGTTTGATTGGAGGCTGGACTCAGAGGGAGA
>JAQUFK010000100.1 GCA_028684695.1 Methanosarcinaceae archaeon
CGACGGAAACAAACAGTTTGCAGCCACCTATAAAATGTTCAGAGAAATGAGCGGACTTTATTAAAAAAAACGCGAAGAGAGACAAAAAGAAAAAAAAGAAAAAAGAGATAATAGAGCATGACCATAGGACCCGAAAAAAACGGAAAGGAAAAAAACTGGGAAAACCAGGGAAAAAGAAAAAAGCAGGAAAGCAGGGAAAGGAAAAAAAGAAAAAAAAGAAAACAGAGAAATTTCCCTGTCCAAATCCCAACTTCCGAATTTTTACCCCTAAGCCTTGAAGCTACAAAAGCCAGGGGCTGGGAAGAATTGGACATAATTTTGGTAAGCGGAGATGCTTATGTGGATCACTCCAGTTTCGGAACTGCAATCATCGGCAGAGTTCTGGAAGCTGCAGGTTTTAGGGTAGGAATAATTGCCCAGCCCCGCTGGGATTCTCCTGAAGATTTTAGAAAACTAGGTCGGCCAAAACTCTTTTTTTCCGTAAGTGCAGGAAATACGGACTCTATGGTCAGCAACCTTACCGCAGGCCTCAAACCCCGAGAAAAGGATGTCTACTCCCCCGGAGGAAAAAGGGGACTACGGCCTAATAAGGCAACTCTCACCTATGCAAACCGCATAAAAGAAGCCTACCCTGACGTGCCTATAGTGCTTGGAGGAATTGAAGCTTCACTCAGGCGCTTTGCCCATTACGACTATCTCTCAAACAAGGTAAGACAATCCATTCTTGCCGATGCACCAGCCTCCCTCCTAGTCTACGGGATGGGAGAGCTGCAGATAATAGAAATTGCAAAAAGACTGCAAGCTGGAGAGGATATAAAGGAAATCCGGAATATCCCGGGCACAGTCTGGAAAATGGAGGTAAAGGAATGGAAGGCAAAAAAAGCTGAAAAAGCCCCCTTCCTAAAGGAAAGTCGGGAACTTCCCTCTTTTTCCGAAGTTTCTGCCGATAAAGCGACTTTTGCAAAAGCCTTCAGGCTCTACTTTATGGAGCAAAACCCGATAATAGGAAAAACCGTGGTCCAACCCCACCCAAAAACCGTGCTCGTGCAGAACCCCCCCATGCGGCCTTTGAAGACAGAGGAACTCGACCGCGTCTACGAATTACCCTTTACAGGGGAGACTCATCCCTCTTATAGAGAGCCTGTGCCTGCTCTTGATATGGTAAAGTTTTCCCTAACTACCCACAGAGGCTGCTTTGGAGGCTGCTCTTTTTGTGCCATAACCCAGCACCAGGGCCGCGCAATAGCAAGCCGAAGCCCTGAGTCCATTCTAAGAGAAGCTCAAAAATTTAGGGAAAGGCCGGATTTTCGAGGGATTATAAACGGAGTCGGAGGACCTACAGCTAACATGTACGGGCTGGAATGCAAAAACTGGGAGAAAAAAGGAGCCTGCCTTGATCGAGCCTGTCTTTACCCAGACATTTGCAAAGGACTTGAGACAAGCCATAAAAAACTGCTCGAACTTCTCCGAAACCTTCGGAAACTCCCAGGGATTAAAAAGGTCTTTACAGGCTACGGAGTCCGCTATGATCTTGCACTCGAAGATGAGGAATATCTTGAGGAGCTCTGCGCCTACCACATAAGCGGACAGCTCCGCATAGCTCCCGAACATTTTTCAAAGCGAGTTACAGCCACAATGTGCAAGCCGGAAAAAGAAGTTTATGAGAGATTTTGTGAAAAATTTGAGATGTTCAATAAAAAATACAGAAAGGAACAGTACATAGTAAATTACCTCATGTCCAGTCACCCAGGCTGTACCCTTAACAATATGATTGAAATGGCCGAGTACATGCGCGATCAAGGGGGATATACCGAGCAGGTCCAGGCTTTTACCCCAACGCCCATGACACTTTCGACCTGTATGTACCATACCGGACTTGACCCATTTTCCGAAAAGCCAGTATTTGTAGCCCGCGGAAAAAAAGAAAAAGCAATGCAGAGAGCTCTTATGCACTACAGAAATCCCGCAAACTATGAACTTGTGTACGAAGCCCTGGAAAAAACGGGCAGATTGGACCTTGTGGGAAATGCCTGGAAATGCCTGATCCGAAGAAAAAGAGGAGAAAAAAGGAAGAAAAATAGCAGTTAAATAGCAGTTAAAGCAAGGAAGCGGACTTATTTTCCGGAGTTAACCTCAGCTGAGAAAGCACCGCTTTTTCCTTGTTATTAACCAATACCACTCTGAGAGACTCATTATCCGAAAGGGGAAAACCCCATTCCTGACCAGGATTAAGCTCTAGCACATCTGCAAATTCCCAAACCTTTTTACCATCAAGCTTCGCAGAAATGTTGGCAGGGGAATACTCGTATCTTTCCCCATGGATATAAACCAGGATATACAGCTCCTCAATAGAAAGAGACTCGCCCCCGGAATGCCTGAGGTAGAGGGTTCCGGAAGAACTATTCCCCCACTCCTCAAGTTTAACCTGAGAATGCCAGGCAGGCTCAGCCTTTAGCAGAATTCCGGCTAGCGAACTGAGCAAGATAACCACCAAACAGGTCAAAAGCAGAGTCCCCATGACCCCTGAAACTGCCCTCGAATTTTTTGAAAAAGAATATAAGTTTCCCAAAGAAGCACCCCCAAAGTTTCAGCGAAAAGGAGCTCTGTACAAAAAAAATCTCAGTAAACAAAGCTATTTTGAGAGAAATATGGCATGCATAATGTAAAAATTATGTGGGACATGATGTAAAATATAAGAGAATGTACTATTTAAAAGATATAAGAGAATGTACTATTTAAAAGGTAGCTTTTACTTAAAACTTTGAAGAAAAGGAAGGAGTAAAAAAAGCCCCTAAACATTTTCCGGATTAAAATTAAAATGAAAAAACAAAATCATTCAACTAAATGGAGAGAAGATGATTTTAGCTGAAATGATTTTAGCTGAAATGATTTTGCTTGAGAAAACTAAGACAAAAAATTTATAGAACACAGCGTAAAGCCCCTGAGGCTTTACTCGGGGCAAGTTCACTCCAGAGCCATTGCTACAAGCTCAATCAAATCAAGAACTTCAACCTCCCCGCCTGCATCCCTAAGATTTCTTACACAGAGAGGGCAGGCTGAGACTAGATAATCTACCCCTTCAGGCAGATCCTCAAGTCTCTTTTTTGCAAGCTCCAGGGAAATTTCAGGATAGCCTATCCTAACTCCGCCTCCGCCTCCACAGCAACGGGAGTTTTCCCGGATGTTTTTCATTTCCTTAAGCTCGCAGATAGCTTTGATAACCTTGCGCGGCTCCTCATAGATTCCATTATGGCGACCAAGATGACAAGGATCATGATAACTTACGCTCAGCTTGAGTTTTTTCAGAGGCAGACTCCCAAGCTTTTCGGCCAAAAACTCGGGCACACTTACAACCCGAAACTCATCTGGATAATCGTTTTTAAGCGTGGTATAGCAACCCGCACACCCTGTAATAACTGTATGGGCTCCGGTTTTTCGAATCGCATCCAAGTTGTGCTCCATAAGCTTTGCAGCACTCTCCAAAAAACCTGTTCTCAGGAGGGGAGAAGCACAGCACCTCTCTTCCTGCAGAAGGGTTACTCCAAATTTTTGAAGCACATCGAAAGTTTTTTTTGCAAACTCAGGATAACGGTAAGAATCAAAACAACCCACAAAATAAACATAATCGGCCTTTTTTGGAAGGGCTGCGCGTTCGGCTTGGGAGAGCCAGTGTAACCTTTCTTTTTGCTCCCCAAAAGAATTTCCAAATTCTACGAGAGTATTATTAAGCTTAGCCTGGCCTTCCCCTACCACGCCTTGTTTTACAAGCTCGGCCCGGGCAGCTTCTACGACTTTAGGAGGATTAACTCCAGCCGGACATTTTTCAGCACAAATTCCACAAGTCGTACAGGTCGCAAGGCTTGGAAGGACATCAGAAGCAGGCTTTCTGCCCTCAAGCAGACTCTTAATAATCAACATACGGCCCCGGGTATTGGCCGATTCCCAGCCCACAGACTCAAAAACCGGACAAACTGAACGGCAAGTTCCGCACTGCACACACTTATAAACGGATCGTTTATCCAGCTCAAAGCTTTGAGATTTAGGCTCAACGTCAAGACTAGGATTCATATTCATTATTTTTGCCTGCTTTATTTCCTTTTTTTCAGCTTTTTTCATGGCTATCACAACCCCAGTTTTCCGGGATTTAGAATTCCTTTCGGGTCAAGCGCCTTTTTTATTACGCGCATGACCTCAAAAGCCGGACCCCACTGAAGTTCCATATACTGACCTCTGGCTGCGCCCACGCCGTGCTCGGAACTAACAGTGCCTCCCAGTTCGATTGCAGTCCTATGGATTTTATCGGCTGCAGCCTTCAACCGAGTCCATTCCTCCTCTTTTAAGACATCGATGAACAAAGCCACATGCAGGTTTCCATCTCCTATGTGCCCGTACTTCATTGCAGGCAGATCGAATTCTTCGGAAATTAGCTGCACCTTTTCAAGGAGTTTCGGAATCTGTTTCATAGGAACTCCTACATCTTCACCTACATAGATCCTACTTTTTGTAGGATCCAACCGCGAGATTGCAGCTCCCACAAGCCTGCGCGCCGCCCAGATCTGAGCCATTTCGGCCTCGCTTTCCGCAAGTTTTAGGGAAAGCGCAAGCCCAGAACAAACTTCCATGACTTGAGCCGCAGCTTCTTGAGCCGAATTTTCCGTTCCATCCACCTCAAAAAGGATGACGTCTCCTTCCGAGGGAAGCACGAGTTTCGGATCATAGCGTTTTAGGACCTTAAGGGAAGTTCGGTCCAAAATCTCACAAGCTGAGGGGACAACCCCACTTGAAAAGGTCTTGACTACAGCTTTTCCCGCAAATTCGGCACTTTCAAAAGCCGCCATGACCAATTTTCGGGTCTTTGGGAGAGGCACGATTTTAAGACTCGCCTGCGTGATGATTCCAAGCGTGCCTTCCGAACCTATCAACAGCTGAGTCAGATCGTAACCTGCTGCGGATTTTAGCATTTTTGAGCCTGTATGAATGACTCGTCCATCTGCAAGTACAACTTCCAGATCCCGAACATAATGACGAGTGGTGCCGTACTTAACACAGCGCATCCCACTTGCATTATAAGCTATCATGCCTCCGATGGTACACATTGCAGAACTGCCGGGATTAGGCGGGAAAAAGAAACCAAGAGGCTTCAAAACTTCATTAAGTTTGTCCTGAATGACCCCAGGCTCTACGACCACCTGAATATCGTCAATGTCAAGCTCAACTATCCGATCCATCCCTGACATATCAAGGACAAAACCTCCTTTTACAGGCACAGCTCCCCCTGCAAGCCCTGTACCTGCACCTCTTACAGTTACCGGGATTTCATTTTCATAGGCCAGCCTGACAATCCGACTGACCTCTTCAGTATTTAAGGGACGCAGCACGTAATCGGGAAGACCTCTGATCTGAGAAGCATCAGAAGAATAACAATAAAGTTCGGAAGGAGAGACTGAAACACGCTCTCCTAGGATCTTTCGAAGTTCGTCAATTAAGTAGGCATTTACGGGCATTATAAACCTCAAATGTGGGAAATTAAGAGTTTTCCAAAATAAAGATAGTATTAGTAGGTGTTGGGAAATATTATGATAAAGGGATAATAATATAAATATGATTATATAATTTAAAGATTAGGATGCTATAAGAATAAACTTATTGATTCTTACTACTGAGGGTTTTTTATTGAAAGGCCAGAAAACAAAGCCCAGAAAACATCTGGCTCGGCCTGAAAACCCACCTGCCGATATGAAAAAGTTCTATAAAATCTACTTTTAAAAACCGAAGCTCTGTAAACTAAGCTCTATATGAAACAAAGCTTCGCAAACCAAAGCCCTAGTCCAAAGCTCTGCAAAAGCAAAGCCTTGAATAAAACAAAACTTAAGGCTAATATCTCTGGAATACTCAAGCAATTAATAATATATAAGATATACTCTTCATCCCAAGCTAATAAGCCCCCGCTAAAGCTGGGGTTCAACAAAACCTTTAAAAAAAGGAAAGAAAGAAAAGCAAGGAAAAGGACAAAGTTTTAATCGGGAGAAGCAAATGAGGAGGAGCAATGACACGGTACTTTGAGGTAGAACAAAGAGATGGAGCCGCAAGAATAGGGAAATTGCTATTAACCCCGGAAATCCGGACCCCCTGCTTGCTACATACAGCGGCTTTGGGTAGCTTTGAGAAAAAAGAAAGGGCAGAAAGGACAGGAAAACCTGAGCCCGAAAAGCCTTATCCCATAATTGATATGGGCAGCCTTTGGACAGAAAACCCGGAAACTCTGAAAGCAAAAATCAGACCCCTTCGGGAAAAAACAGACGAAAAAACACTTTTAATCTTGCCTCACAAAACCTATCCTCCAGCCATGCCTGCAGAAGCCAGAAGAAAAAATCCCTTTTCTGAAATGGAATTTGAAGGAGCCACAGGTTCAGTTCTGGCCCCGGAGATAGAAAAAATACCGAAAAGAGATCTGTATATAATGGAAGGGGCAGGCTGCTTTGAAAATAACGCTCGAAAGTTTCTTGAAAGTTTGCTCAAATTAAAAACCCGGATTGCTCCAGACAGTGCGCTCTATATTCCAAATCTGGCCCTTCCGGAAAATGTGGCCATGCTCGTCTACCTCGGAGTCGATATTCTGGATGATACCAGAATAGAACTTGCAGCATATTCCGATATCTACCTCACAACTGCAGGCAGTTTTTATCTGGACGCCCTGCAGGAATTACCCTGCCGGTGCAGCGCTTGCGCCTCCCTGAAGCCTGAAAGCCTAAGAGCTCTTCCAAAAGCCGAGCGGGGAAAACTGCTTGTAACTCATAACAGAAACGCCCTTGAAGCTGAACTGGCCCTTGTTCGGGAAAAAATAAGGGCCGGAACTCTCAGAGAATACGTAGAAGGACAGTGCCGAAGCAGACCTTGGCTGACTGCGCTTCTGAGACTTGCAGATTTTGAAAGAACCTACCTTGAAGAAAGGACTGCAACTTTTCGGCAAAACCCACTTATTGCAAATACTTCCGAATCCCTTTTAAGAGTTGAAGTCCAGCGCTTTGCGCAGAGGGTAGAAGAAAGATACATGCCTCCTGAGCTTGAAATCCTTCTGCTTTTGCCCTGCGCTGCAAAAAAGCCCTACTCCCTTTCTCAGTCCCATCAGAAGTTTCTCCGTGCCCTTGGCAAGTACAAAAAATATGTCCACGAAGTCATACTAACCTCCCCCCTAGGAATCGTGCCCAGAGAACTTGAACTTACTTATCCTGCAGCCCATTATGATGTAGCCGTTACAGGACACTGGGAGGAGGAAGAAATAAACTGGGGCGCAACCTGCCTTGAAAAATATCTGAAAAAACACAAATACAGAGTCGTTGTTGCCCACCTTGAAGGAGCCTATAAGGAAGTTTGTAAGCGAGCTGAGGAAAAACTCGGGATAGAAGTTATTTATACCACAAACGGGAGCCCAACCTCTCGAGAATCCCTTTCAGAGCTGAAAAAGACTATAGAAAGCCTCTGTACTTCTGAAGGCAGAGCAGAAAAAAGCCGAAATGCAGAAAAAGCAAAACTCGATTTTGTAAAGGGAATTTTAGCCTATCAATTCGGAGAGGTTTCAAACCTTCTCTTT
>JAQUFK010000101.1 GCA_028684695.1 Methanosarcinaceae archaeon
GGAGATGGAAGAGGTTTATCCTTTCAATGCTGAGGTTCCAAAAGTTCCGGACTCTGAAGCCTTGGAAAGAGCTTTAAAAAACACGCTTAAGCTCATAGAACTAAATCCTGATGCAGATTATACTTTCGTCTGCGAAGAAGACTTTAAACATCCTTTTCTTGAAAAACTTGCCGAAAAAGCAAAAATTGTGCCCCGAAAGGCCTGGAATCAGTAAATTTCTCCTTTATCCAATCCCAAGTTCGACTTGATATATTATTAATTAAGTTTTATGGGGCTTTGAGGGAAAAAACTCCCTTCCTTTACAGCCAAAAGCTGGGGGAAGGGAAATTTTCTAGAAATTTGGGCTCTAGATTTGGACTTGAACAGGGAAACTTTTTTGAAATGCAAATCCACTTAAGACCTTAAATTCTAAAAGAGCTTCACATACTCTGGAATAACGGATTAAATAAAAATGTACATAAGGTGAAACCATTGTCCTTTACAGCAAAAATCGGGGAACTGAGCCCCTACCTCCGGCTTCTCCGGCCTGAACTTTACTGCATGGACCTGACTCTTCCTGCTTCAAGCGCAATTCTAGCCTCCTACCTTGCCACAGGGGGGCTTCCTGAATTGATCCCTTTCCTTATCGCCGTTATAGGGGGCTTTGCGGCAATCACAAGTTCCTACGTCTTTAACGACTGCTGCGATATCGATATTGATAGTATCAACCTTCCGGACCGCCCGCTTCCAAATGAAGCCATCTCGAAAAAATCGGCTCTGCTCTACACAAGCTTTCTTTTCCTTATCGCCTCTGCAGCCGCTCTCTACCTAAATCCCGAATCTTTCATGGTCTTAGTCCTTGCAGTTGGAATAATTACTATTTACTCAGCTCTTGCAAAACGCAGTACCTTTTTAAGTTTCATACCTGTAGGCCTTGCCTATGGGCTTGTCCCCATAGGAATTTGGCTCGGATTTGATCCAGCAGGCATTCTGAAAGGAAATGATGGAGTAATCCTGCCTGCGGCAGGAATCTGTTTTGGGCTCATGATCTGCGTAACTGACTGGGCTTTTACTCTTGGAGGTGTTTCAAGGGATGTAGAAGGAGACCGCCTCAAAGGAGCTCCTACTCTTCCTGTTACCTATGGAATTCCCTTTACTTCCAAATTCGTAACTTTCTGGTGGATTATAGGCATAATCTGTTCCGTAATTATTGGCTGGACAGCTGGACTTGGGCCGGTCTTTTTTGCAGGAGCCTTGGCTTCTGGTTTCTGGATGCTGGCTCAGTGCTTTGATTTTATAAAAAATCCAACTCCGGAAAGAGGAGGAAAGCTTTTCCTAAATGGCTCAAACTACCGGGCGGTTATGTTCGGGTCTATGATTTTGGACGTGCTGCTTTGCATCCAGATAGGAACTGCTTACAGCTCGATTTTTTGGTAAAGAAAAAGGTATTAAGAAATAGAAATCGAAGAAGAGAGATCTAAGAAATATGAGGGAAAAAATGGATGCAGATATTATTGTAATTGGAGCCTCTCCGGCAGGTTTAATGGCTGCCCGAAACGCTTCTGAAAAAGGGGCAGAGGTCCTTCTTCTTGAGAAAAAAACAGAAATTGGAAATCCTCCGCATCCTGCAAATTCCTTTTTCAAAGGGATGTTTGATAGGTGTGGGGAAGTTGCAGATCCTTCCTATGTGGTCCACTACTTAAAAGGCATGAAAATCATCTCCCCTTCAGGCCGGGAAATTGTTGTGGAAACGCCTGGCTATGCTATTGACAAGTCCAAATTTGATCGCTTTTACGCGGCCAAAACAAAAAAAGCCGGAGTTGAATTGCGCTCTGGCACAGAATGCCTTGGGCTTCAAAAAAGCGGAGAATATTTTTTAATTCGCACTTCCGATGGAGAATTCAGCTCAAAGCTTGTAATAATTTCGGATGGAATCAACTCAAAAATGGCCGCTTCACTGGGCTTAAAACCCGTGAAATACCCGCAGGATATTGCCTGGGGAATTGAAATGGATGTCCGGGCAAAAGGGCTTGGAAAACCTGAGTTTTTTGAGTATTATGTGGGAAACCATGCTCCGGGCTGGAAGACAACCTATGCTCCAAGAGGCGGGGATTCTGCAGCTGTAGGAGCTTATGTCAGAAGATGCGGAAGAGATGCAAATCCCTATTTGGATGCTTGGGTAAAGCGCTTTAAAGCCCTTAAAGGAATTGACGAGCTGGAAGTTGTTGCAAAACGCTATGGGGGAGACCCTATAGTCACTATTCCGAATGAATTTATAGCAAACGGAGTCATGGTTGTAGGAGGAGCTGCCGGGCAGTCCGGGCTGGGCTATGCCATGCGGGCAGGCCAGATCTGCGGCGATGTAGCAGCTGGGGCTGTGCAAGCCGGAGATGTTTCAAAGGGAGCCCTTTCTGTTTACCGGAAGCTTTGGGAAAAGGAGTATAAGACCGAACACGCCTTGGGCCGAATTGCGCTTGAGACGCTTCGAAAAATGAGTGATAATGAGATTGATGAAATGGCAAAGCTTTTTGAAAAGGAAGATCTCTCTTTTATCCACGGTAGTGCCTTTGAGCAAGCCCTGCAGGTTTTTATGTTTATCTTGAAGAAAAAGCCTTCAGCTCTTCTCAAGTGCCGGGCCTTCCTTAGAAATAAATAAAAATAGCTTTTTGCAGAGGCCAAAAATGCAATATGAGTTTTATAAAAATCCCCTCTTCAGAGTTTATGCGGAACTTGAAGAGGGCCGTGTTAGAATGAAAACAAGTGGCATAGCCTCTCCTTTTCTGGAAAAAATGCTTGCCGAAAACCTAGGAATTTTCGAGGGTAAGAAATACTCAAGGGTTGAAGAGAAAAACCTTATTTTTTCCACCTGGATGCCTCCTATCCCAAGTCCTGCCTTTGACCGTCTGGTAAAAAGCCAGCTTTCGGCAATGTTTGGAAAGATGATTCCGGACCAGGTAACAATTTCAATTACCGAAGATTGCCCGAATAATTGTATCCATTGCGCGCTTCCGGATAGCAAACAGCGAGCAAAACTTGCTCCTGATACGGTAAAAAATATTATCGATCAAGTGCTTGAGATGGGTTCAACTTTCATAATCTTTGATGGAGGTGAGCCTCTTACTTATCAGGGTCTCAAAGCCCTTATTCGCTACGTTGATCCAAAAAAAGCCATAAGCGGGATGTTCACTTCAGGAGTGGGGCTTACTCCTGAAAAAGCCAGAGCTTTAAAAGAAGCAGGGCTATATGCTTTGACAGTAAGTTTTGACAGTGCTTCAGAGGCAAAACATGATTATATAAGAGGCCGGGCAGGCGTTTTTAAAAGCGCAGTCTCTGCAGTCAAAAATGGGCTTGCTGCGGGGTTGCTTGTAAACATGTACGTCGTCCTTTCAAAAGAAAATCTGGCTGAACTCGATGCAATCTATGCACTAGCCTCAAAGCTTGGAGTCCACGAACTCTCCTTTTATGAAATCGTGCCCACTGGGCGTTGGTTAGAACACAGCTCGGAAATTCTGAGCCCAGCTGACCTTAAAAAATTTGATGCTTTTGTAGCCCGAGCCGATCCTCTTAAAGGGCCTAAAATATTTCCGATTCCTCAAATCATGCGCACAACCGGCTGCATGGCGGGCCGGAAATGGTTGCATATAACGCCTGAAGGAGACATCCTCCCTTGTGCCTGTATTCCTTGCTCTTATGGAAATATCTCCTGCGACAAGCTCAAGGCGGTTTGGAAAAAAATTCGAAAAGACCAAGTCTATAATGCAGATTCCTGCCTGATGAGAAATCCAGAATTTAGGAAAAAGTATCTGGGGCTTTAAGGGGCAAATCTCTATATGTAAATTTCTCAAGAGGGCCTTAAACTAAAGCTTTGCAAAAATGAAGAGCAAATCCTAATTCAAAAGAAAACTAAAAAAATAAGCGGGTTAAAGCCTAACCCGCAACGCAACAAAAAGATGTTGCAACTTTTAAATTTTCAAGCTTAATTTGTAATTGGAATTAAACAAGCCCTGATCTCTGAAGAGCCATAAGATCTTCGGTTGTAAGCTTGCCTCCTCCTTTGAATTTCTCGAAGATGTTCTTCGCATCCTTCTGGAGTTCGGCCTTTGC
Source organism: Methanosarcinaceae archaeon (assembly GCA_028684695.1). Lineage (GTDB taxonomy): Archaea > Halobacteriota > Methanosarcinia > Methanosarcinales > Methanosarcinaceae > JAQVBP01. The sequence goes on from JAQUFK010000101.1 coordinate 4,084, forward strand.
CGGATGTCCTCTGACATCTTTGTCTTTCTTTCTGAGTTTGAAAATTTCTTTGTCAATTTCCCGGATTTCCTTCTGAGCATTGATAAAAGCTTTATGCTGCTCATCAGCGGCTTCCTGGGCCTTTACAAACTCCTTGTGGGCAATATCCGAATCGGCTCTTGTCCTGTCGGCTTCCTTAAAGGTTGCAATCATATTTTCGTGGAATTCCTGAGCCTGCTTGGCAAATTCCGAAAGCTTGTTATGGTATTCAGAAGCCTCATCCCGGATCTTTTGGGCTTCTTCTAGGATATTTTTCAGTTCCACGTTATCTTCAAGTTGAGTCTTTTTAACCTGATACTGCTTCTGAAGCTGGGTAATCTTGCCTACGAGTTCCCTTTCCTTACTCGTACTCAAAACTTCCGTCTGCTGGGTAAACTCAAGCCGGTCAATATCTTTTCTGAGAGACTTGATCGAGGGGCCGCCTATGTTGTTTTGCTTGCGGAGAGAATCGGCTTTTGCAAAAAGCTCATTCGCTTTTGCATTGATTGAATCCCGCTGCGCCTTTTGTTCGTGCACCTTTGAGTTGATCTCATCCCGAGATTCCTTTAATTTTTGAGCTTCATTGATAAGCTCTTTTGTCTTCTTATTCAGCTCATTGCGCTTTGTCGCAAGTTTGCTGGCTTCAGCGTTTAAGGTGTTTCTTTTCTCCTTTGCTTCTTCGGAGATGCCTTTCAATTCAGTTCTTTTTTTCTGCAGTTCTTTTAACATTTTTAATTGAACCTCCCGGTCCAGCAAAAAAGCTGGCATTTTTATGGTTATTCTTCTTCGATGTCAACATGCTGTGCCTTATTACGAGATAGATGGCCAAGGGATTCAAGAACAGGGATTACAGCTCTCAGATCTTTTTTGGAAATTATCACATCTGCATACTGTTTTAGGACAGGTTTGGGATTAAAGGCTATTGCAAAGCCGGCTTTTTCAAAAATACAGACATCGTTTGCCCCGTCTCCAAGAGCTATACACTCTTCAGGCAAAACTCCGTTAAGCCTTGCAAGCTCTTCAAAAACACAAGCTTTTGAATCCGCAAAAGTTAGAGGCCCCCCTACCTGTCCGGTAAGCCGACCATCTTTTACAAACAGTTCGTTTGAGACCACATAATCAATTCCTAAAGCTTTGCCAACTCTTTCTGCCGAAAGAGTAAAGCCTCCGGAAATCATTGCGGTTGTGTAGCCCATCCCTTTAACATAGCTGATCAACTCTTTTGCACCCGGCATGAAAGAGATCTCTGAAATCGCAGCCTGAGCCGCTTTAAGAGGTAAGCCTTCCAGAAGCTTTACTCGCTCCCTTAAGGCTTCTCCAAAATCAAGATCTCCACTCATTGCTTTTCTAGTGATTTTTTCCACCTCGCCAGCAACCCCAGCAGCTCTGGCGAGCTCATCGATGGTTTCAGCGTCTATAAGGGTTTGATCCATATCAAAAACAATCAGCTTGCTTTCACAGAAAACATTCGCAGGACAGTTCACTCAACCAGAACCTAAAACTTGATCTTATAATAGATAGGGACTGAAAACATGGCTGTGGTCAATCCCAAAAAAGGGCTTTTTACCCGAAGTACCTTAGGAAAAGTTAGAGGTACCCCCGCAGCTTAGATAAACATACTTGCCCTGACATTAAATGCCCACCGATGAAAAAGTTCTTTAAACTCATAATGTGTGGATTTCGCAAAAAAACAAAACCACAAAACAACAGCATAGATGTCAACGTTTTGGACTGAAATGAGTTACATCCCTTTTAAGCCTTTCGGAGGAATGAGGGTATATGTCAAATAATCATTATAAATATGGAGGAAAATTATAAAATTTGGGCTATGATAGAGGAGGATCGCCAAAAAAGTTATAAACCTCAGGAGAACTCCAATAATTGATTAAAAGGTCAACTAGAGGATTTTGGAAAAATGGTCAACATAGGCTTTATCAAAATGGGCAACCTCGGCATGAGTCAGGTAATCAATTTGATTCAGGACGAGATTGCGGCAAGAGAAGGTATCAAGGTGCGGGTCTTTGGGACCGGTGCCAAAATGAATCCTGAAGAGGCAGCTGAAACCGAGAGTTTTAAAGAATTCAATGCGGACTTCGTGGTAATGATCAGCCCGAATGCAGCCGCCCCAGGTCCCTCCGCAGCTCGCGAACTCTGGAAAGATGTGCCCTGTATCGTAATTTCGGACGGGCCCACAAAGAAAGATGCTCGCCAGGCGCTTGAAGATGCAGGCTTTGGATATATTATCCTGCCCGTAGATCCCCTTATCGGGGCAAAAAGAGAATTCCTCGACCCTGTGGAGATGGCTTCCTTTAACTCCGATGCTTTAAAGGTCCTTTCTCTCTGCGGCGTTGTAAGGCTCATTCAGGAAGAATTCGACAAAGTGACTGAGCAGGCCGCTTCCGGAAAAGCTGGAAAGGAGCTTGAGCTGCCCCATATCTTTGCAAAACCGGAAAAATGCGTGGAATACGCAGGCTTTTCAAATCCTTACGCAAAGGCAAAAGCCCTTGCAGCTTTGCACATGGCAGAAAAAGTTGCACAGGTAAACTTTCCAGCCTGCTTCATGCTAAAAGATATAGAACAGGTATGCCTTGCAGCCGCAGCCGGCCATGAAATCATGGGAGCTGCCGCAGGGCTTGCAACTCAGGCAAGGGAAATTGAAAAGTCCAATGATACCGTCTTCAGGCAGCCCCACGCAAAGGATGGCAGGCTCCTTAAGAAAGTCAAGCTTTTCGAAAAACCCCAGTAAAATAAAGCAAAGCCGGAATCTGCGTCTAGGATCCAAAAATACAGAATCTAAGTAATAGGATCCACGTATGGATCTACTTATAATGTCTATAAATTGTAAAATTTGGGAAAAAAGCAGCTCTCTAGGAAAAAGGGATACTCCGCTTTTTTCCATATAATATTTTAAAGAATTAGTTTTTTTAAATCGGTTTAATTTTAAGGTTTAATTGAAGATAAAAAATCATTTCATTCGCTTTTTTGCTTCTTCCACTTCTTCGATCACATCCGGATAGCCCTGGAAAATATCGGAAAGTTCAAGGGCTGCCACAAGGTCCACAATTCCTAGGGCTGCAATGGCTTGACCCTCTTCAGAGCGGATTGGGGTTACTACAACGGGTTTTCCTTTATATACTCCTTTCTGCGGAACAGTCCGCACGATACAGTTTCTCTTCAGAGCTTCTTCCAGCACAGGGCCTGTATACTCTCTTTCAAGAATTTCTCCGTTTTCCAGGCGCAGCCCTTTTTGTTCTCGGCTCCGAATAGTCGTAGGCAGGCTGGTTAGAGCATGTACGGCAAATGCTATCGGTTCAAGGGCTTTGGGGCCTGAAGCTTCGGAGATTACGATTGAGCTAATTTTTATCCCTCCCAAAATACTATATTATCTATTATCCCCCAGTCTTGTAAATAAATATTGATTGTATCTAAATAGGAAGGTTTTATCAAAAATATATTATTTCAAATAAATATATCCTCCCTCCTTTTCAC
>JAQUFK010000102.1 GCA_028684695.1 Methanosarcinaceae archaeon
CCACCATATGGATTTTGTTCGGGAAGTTGCTCATAGGGCCGTGCTGATCGAAAATGGAGGGATTGTAATGGATGGAAAACCCCAAATTGTCTGCCAAGAACTAATTAATAGGAGCAACGCTCCTTACATGGAAAAAACTCTGGAAGAACTTGTGGAAGGAAATTAAGCTTTTCAGAGCTTTATGTGCTCCTCCCATCCATTTTTTTAAATTAACCAAACTTTTATTCCTGAATCAGCCGATCCCATTCCTCATTTCCAAACTTTATGTAAAGAGAAGGTGGAACTAGGGCTTTTTTGAGATCTTCACTTAATTTTTCAGATATTTTCTGCTTTTCTACAATTTCCCTGCCTGCGGAACGTAGGAGTTTTTTGTATTTTGAAAGCAGGGGTTTTAACAAAAGATTATCTTTTCCCCGGAAAATTTCCCCTTCATCTCTATAGATTTCAGCGATAAGTTCGGTGTGCAGACTCCGGGCAAGCCTTCTGAAAAAGAGGCTTTGAACTTGGAAATTTTGCTGGCCCGGCAAGCCGCTGTTTGAGATCAGAAGGATTTTTGGAACTTTTTCAAAGCGCTTTACATGTCTGTAGGTTCCTTTTTCGGCCTCCTCAAAATGAGGATACAGTAGCGGAGTCAGCCGATCAACAAAGGTTTTCATAAGCGCTGGGACATTATCAAAATAGACCGGGCAGGCAAAAACGACAAGCTCCGATTCAAGAAAGAGAGGTAAAAGTTCATCCATGCTGTCTCTTAGCCTACACTTGCCAGGCGTTTTGAGCCAACACTCAAAAAGACCTTTACAGTACCCGATTTTCTTTTCGGCCAAAATAACGGTTTCGCTTTTAGCCCCAGCTTCCTCGGCCCCTTTTAAAAATTCCTCTACCATAAGAAGGGTATTGCCTTCCCTTCCTTTATGACTTCCACAAAAAACCGTGATATTCACGCTTTTCCCCCGTAATTTCCGGCTAAATTATTGATAGCTTTGCTTCTGGGAAACAGACTTGAATTTTATTAAAGGATTCTTTTTAATTTTTTATTTCCGAAAGCAGTACCCTTCCAACCCCAAAATTTTCTTTAGGAATTTCATGAAAGACTATTGTAAAAGCTTGCTCAGGGATTCCGGTAATCTCGCTTGCGTTTCTGGTGAATAGGTCAACTATTCTGGCTTTTTGATCTTTTGTAAGCTCTGTGATTTCGATTGTTATGACAGGCAGTTTTAACCCTCCCTCTATACTGAATCCTTTTTCATTTCTCAGCTTTTTCGAGTATTATTTCCATTGAATTTTTTTCCTACATACCAAGCTCTTCCCAAGCGTTTTCCTATTTTCCAGTAGTTATTATCATACATAGAAAAGAGAATCGGTTCAACCCTTTCAATATCCGGAGTCCCGTTGCAAAGATATTTTTCCTCGGCATAGCTTTCTACGATTTCTCCTATAAAGACTTCGTTTGTACCTCCAAAATCAAGCCTTTCTACAAGTTTGCATTCCATATTAAGAGGGCATTCCCGAATCATGGGGGCGCTTTTGAGTTTTCCGTAAAAGGTTTCGAAAAGCTTGGATTTATCCACCTTTTTTCCGGAGACAATCCCACAGTAATCCGTAAGTTCAAGTAAATGCCTGGAGGGAATATTTACACTGAAGGTTTCATTTTCCCTAATTCCCGCATTTGTATAGTGGTTCCTGCCAAGGGATATTGAAATCATGGCAGGCTTTGCCTGCACGATCCCGCAAAAAGCAACGGTCAGAAAATTGGGTCTGCCTTTTACCTTTGCTCCCACAAGAATTGTGGGCATGGGATAAAGGAAAGCCTTGGCCCCGATTGCTTTTTTTTCAGGTGCAGCCATTCTCACTTCCTCCTTGAATTCCTGATAACAGTTTCTTAAAGTATACTTAGTATTTGCATTTATTTACATATATAGCTTAAGAAAGGCTTTTAGGAATCCTATTTTTTTAAATGAGCCCTTCCTGGTTTTTCTTATTCATAGCGCAGTGCCTCTACAGGCTCCATTCTTGCAGCCTTGTTTGCAGGGTATGCTCCTGCAGCAACTCCTACGATTACTGCGACTAAAAATCCGATTTCAAAAATCTGGGGGGGAAAGAGAAAGGGAATCTCAAGAAAACTTGTTACTAGATAAGCTCCAAAAAAGCCTAACCCCGCTCCGAGGAGCCCTCCAAAGAGGCTGAGGATTATAGCTTCCGTAATAAAGAGAAATAGTATATCTTTTGCAGAAAACCCAAGAGTTTTCATAATCCCGATTTCTCGGGTTCGCTCCGTAACGGTTACAAGCATGATATTCATAATTCCAATTGAACCTACAAGCAAAGAGATCAGGGCTACTGCTATTAGAAAAGTTCCAAGCGTATCAGCAAGCTGTCCGGTCTGTTCAAGAATATCGGCCTGATTAAAAATCGTATAGGGTTTTGCATCTTCATCGTCAAGGTCCCTTGAAGAAACTCCAAAATTCCGAGCAAGCCGCTCATCCACTTCAGCAGAAGTTTCCTCCACACTTTCTAAGGTTTCGGCCGTAATGAAAAAAGCCCCATAATCGGATTCTTCAAGCATTTCGTTTATTGTTGAAACTGGAATAAAAATACTTTCATCTCTATCAATTCCCCCTTGGACAAAAGCAACATCCGGACTTTCCATTATGCCTTTTACCTTAAACTTTCTAAAAACCATCTTTTCTCCTTCCAGGCGAAAAGCAATATCAATGGAATTTCGGGCCGAAATATTCCGATCAAACTTTTCATAAGCAACTTCAGACCCAATAACTGCAGAATAAATATCCCTATCCGTTAGAAAAACACCCTCTTCCATAAGGATATTTGCCGTCTTTTCGTAATCTTTGGAAACTCCTACTACTCCTATATTTTTGGTCTGGGAAAGGTATGTTACTTCTGCAAGCTGCTGCTTTATGGGAGACACCCCTTTAACTCCGGGTGTTTTTTCTATTAGCTCAAGCTCATCTGTATAAAAAAGATTGGGTTCTTGGCTAAAGACGATTATAAAATTAGAACCCAGGGCATTTATCTCCTTTTCAAAAAAGAGGTTAAAACTCTGCCCAAGAGCTATATTGGAGACAACTGCGGCAATGCCAATGACTATTCCAAGCGTTGTAAGCGAAGAGCGCAGCTTTGCGCTGCTTATGCTTCCGATTGAGATTTTTATGGCTTCCCAGAATTTTACCAGAGGCCCGGCCCCCTTAATAAATCAGAATATTCCCATTATTATAGAGGAAACTGGAATATAAGGTTTTGACCTGCCTCGATCCGGAAAAGGAAGAAGAAGAAGAAGAAGAAGAATCTAAAGTTTTCTGGATAATTTTATTAGCTCTGCCTCTACAATATTCAGGATATGAAAAGCTATTCTGGAATCCTTGTTGACCTTTTTTCCAGGCGCCTCTTCCGAGGAGAAATCAGGGTTGAAAATGGAAAAATAGTAAGTGTGAAAGCAAAGCCCAATTCTGAAAATCGCTATATCCTTCCGGGTCTTATTGATTCCCATGTGCATATCGAAAGTTCCATGACTGTACCCTCGGTTTTTGCCGAGATGGCAGTTGCCTGCGGGACGGTTGCGGTAGTTTGCGATCCGCATGAGATTGCCAATGTTATGGGAGAAGAAGGCATAGATTACATGCTCAAAGAGGCTGAAAAAGTTCCTTTAAAATTCTATTTTGGGGTTCCTTCCTGTGTGCCTGCAACACCTTTTGAATCTTCTGGAGCAGTTTTAGATTCAAGAGCTGTAGAAAGCTTGCTTGCTCGAAAAGAGCTGCATTATCTTTCCGAAATGATGAATTTTCCAGGCGTAATCAAAGGGGTTTCCGAGGTTTTAGCCAAACTGGATGCGGCTCGAAAATTTGACAAACCTGTGGACGGACACGCTCCCGGCCTTCAGGGAGTAGCTCTTGAAAAGTATATAGGCGCTGGAATTTTTACGGATCATGAAGCTTATTCCTATGAGGAAGCGCTTGAAAAAATAAAACTCGGCATGAAAATCCAAATCAGGGAAGGAAGTGCCGCTCAAAATTTTGAAGCTCTTTACCCTTTGATTGAAGAATTTCCGGAATCAATCATGCTCTGTACCGACGATGCCCATCCCGATACCCTGCTTTATGAAGGGCAAATCGACAAATTGCTCAGGCTGGGGCGGAAAAAGGGGCTTGATCTTTTTAAGTTGCTAAGGGCTGCAGTGCTTAACCCAATCGAACATTACGGGCTTGAAGTAGGGCTCTTGCGGGAAGGAGATCCTGCTGATTTTATAATGGTTGAAGATCTTGAATCCTTCCGGGTTTTGAGTACCTTTATTGAGGGAAAATGTGTTTATGAGAGTGAAAAAGTCCTTTTTAATCCGGGCAAAAGCCCTGTAAAAAATGTCTTTTGCAGGGAGAAAATTGGGGTTTCTGAGCTTAAGCTAAAGCTTAAAATCGGGGAAGGGCTCGATTTATTGGAAAAGCCCGGAAAAATTAGGGTCATTCTTGCACATGACGGGGAACTTGTAACTGGCCAGGAATTTCTAAGCCCAAAAGTGGAAAAAGGGGAGTTGGTTTCAGATCCTATGCGAGATCTCCTAAAACTGGTTGTGCTGAGCCGTTATGATAATAGTCCCGCTCAAGTCGCTTTTGTCAAAAACTTCGGCTTAAAAAAAGGAGCAATAGCAAGCAGTATCGCTCATGATAGCCATAATCTCATCGCAGTCGGAGTAAAAGACGAGGATTTGGTTTCAGTCATAAACAAGCTTGTGGAAAACAAGGGAGGGATTGTTGTAGGAGCAGACAATGAATTTTTGGATTTGCCTCTTGAAGTAGCCGGGCTTATGAGCACTCGAAGTGGAAAAGAGGTTGTAGCTCGCTATAGGCAGCTTTTAGCGGAGGCAAAAAAATTGGGAACTTCTTTAAAATCGCCTTTTATGACCCTTTCCTTTATGTCTCTTCTGGTAATTCCGGAACTGAAACTTGGGGATAAGGGACTCTTTGATGTGGGAAAATTCGAGTTTGTGAAGCTCTGGGAAGCCGAGTAAAAAAAAGAAAGGAAAATTTTTTTTTTCCTTTCAGAATGCTGTTTCCTTGATTTATTTTCCGTGATCAGAGCGTCTTTTCCACGGCCTCGACTACAAAATCGAAATTCTTTTGCCATTCTGTCCCGTGATCAAGCCCTTGCATGATTGTACCCTTATCTTCCATTTCGGCCACTTTTGGCTCAATAGGCAATTTTGCAAGCACCGGGATTTCGAAGTCTTCGGAAGCTTTTTCAACGCCTCCTTCTCCGAAAACGTTTATAAGTTCTCCGCAGTGGGGACAGACCAAGCCGTTCATGTTATCCACAAGTCCTATTACTGGGACATCCAGTTTGCCTGAGAAATTAATGGATTTGCGCACACTTATCAAAGCCACATCCTGGGGAGTGGTTACAATAACTGAGCCGTCGCAATTTGGGATAAGCTGAGCTACACTCAGAGGTTCATCTCCGGTTCCGGGGGGAAGATCAATTATAAGAAAATCGAGTTCTCCCCAGTAGACCTCTTCCAAAAACTGTTTTATTGCTCCCATTTTAGCAGGGCCTCTCCAGATAACCGGCGAATCTTTATTTTCCAGTAAAAACCCGATAGACATGACTGCAAGGTTTGAAATTGTCTGGACCGGAATGATCCCTCTTTCATCAACGCTTGGCTTTTCCGATTCGACCCCGAAAATTGTGGGAATTGTTGGGCCATGGATATCGCAGTCAAGCAGGCCTACTTTGTACCCGCGAAGCGCAAGTCCTGCAGCTAGATTTGCGGCAATTGTACTTTTTCCTACTCCGCCTTTTCCGCTCATGACCATAATCTTGCGCTTGATACGCCGAAGGTTGGTGATTATTTTGGGCTCTTCGGGCTTTTTTGATAAGCTTTCTACTGATTGAACCTGATCTGTCATTTTTGATCACCTGTTTTAATCACAATCTGTTTTAATCACAATTTTTCATTTTATTCATTCCACAAAGCTGAATTTCCGGGTTTTTTTGGGGTTTTCAAGGCTTATAGATTTCCTTCTTCCCTTTAGAACCAGAGCCCTGCTCCTCCCTATTCCCGATATGAATATAGTTTCCACCCTTTATTTCTATCGCTTTTCCTGTGCTCAGCGCCAAGGCTACTTTTGTGCGTGCAGCTTTGAGATCTTCCCAAAAAGCTCTTCTTGAAATCCCCATCTGGACTGCGGCATCTTCTTGGAGCAGGCCTTCAAGGTCCACAAGCCTGAGACTTTCCAGTTCTTCAACAGTAAGAGACACTACCTCGAGCCTTGAAAGGGGCATCCCCCTAGGTTTGAAGTAGGTGATGTCGGGTGTGAACTCCACACGCCTCGGGCATTTTGGTCTTCCCCTGCATTTTTTCATGGTAATTACTTATGCACATTGAGGAGTAAATATATAAATATTTCTCTATTTTCATGGAAAGCTATATATAATTTCACACAAAAGAGGGAAATATAATAGCCTTACAAATCTGATCTAAGATGGATATAATTAGAATATAATATAGGAATCATTTAATGTATTTAATAAAGTTTTTAAAATCTATCAAAAAGATATACCTGGTGATCAAACATGAAAATTTGTGTAACATCCACTGGCCCGGGGCTAGACTCCGAAGTTGATCCTCGTTTTGGAAGATGCGCTTACTTTGTAATTTTGGACTCTGAGACTGAAGCTTTACAAGCCCTTGAAAACGCAAGTTCCGGAGCTTCCGGAGGTGCGGGAATTCAGGCTGCTCAGACGGTTGCAAAGGCTGGAATCGAGGTCCTGCTAACAGGAGGCGTGGGTCCAAACGCTTATTCTGTACTTTCCGATGCCGGAATCGAGGTTAAAATTGGTCCGTCTGGAACGGTTTCAGATGCTATCGAGCAGTACAAGGCTGGAAAACTCCAGGCTCTAAGGGGTCCGAATTCAGCTCCTCATACCGGCATGGGGGGAGGACAGGGTTCCGGAAGAGGACAAGGCCGAGGGCAGGGACGCGGCCGATAAAAGTTCCAAAATGCTTTATAAGTCCTATTAGGATATTTCTGAAAGCTAAACCCAAGCCAAAATGAAATATAAAGGGCTCGAAAAAAACAAAAAATTAGAAAAATAAGTAAAATTAAAGGTGATTGTAATGAAAGTATGTGTGCCTACAAAAGATGAAAACGGCCTTGACGGGCTGGTTGAACAGCACTTTGGAAAAGCTCCTACCTATACCATTCTTGACACTGAAAGCAAGGCTGTATCGGTAATCCCAAACACCAGCGAACACATGGGTGGAGTGGGGCTTCCTCCTGAATACCTTCACGAACAAGGCGTTGATGTAATGCTCTGTGCAGGGCTTGGCTTTAAGGCCGTACAGCTCTTTGAACACTTCGGAATCGAGGTTTTTGTGGGCGCTGGAGGCACAGCCAAAGACACCTTTACTGCTTGGGAAGCGGGCAAGCTTCAGAAAGCAAGTGCAGACAATTCCTGCGCTGAGCACGGCCACCAGCACTGAGCCTCTCCTGTAAAGCTATTCCGATGAAAGCTCCTCCTT
>JAQUFK010000103.1 GCA_028684695.1 Methanosarcinaceae archaeon
AGGTTTTATTTACTTGGCCTCTCCCGCAACAGCTGCAGCCTCAGCTCTAACCGGAGAAATCACAGATCCCCGAACAGTATGAATAAAGATAGCCAAAAGTTTAAAAGCTCAATTCCTATCTGTTTTATATTTCCCAGATTCTTTCCTCTTTTTCTTTTTTCCTTCCTTTTCTTTTTCAGTTTCTTTTTTCAAAAGAGCTGAGCTTAATAGGCTGTTAAGAGCGGGGGTCTTTTTCGTCCAGCTAGGCTAAATTTTCTAATTTCCTCGAGCACGCATAGGAAATTTATACAATGAGTTTCATATATATGTTTGAGGGAATAGTTATGACCGAAGAATTAGACAATAAGAAACTTTCACACTTAATTGATCACTGGGTTGAACACAACGAAAGCCACATCAAAAGTTTCAAGGACTGGGCCGAAAGAGCAAAAAAAGACGGATTTTTGGAAGCATCGGAAGATATTTTTGAGGCTGCAAAAAAGGTTGAAGAAGCAAACGACTTACTGACAAAAGCAAAAGATGGTTTATTCCATATTGATTAAGTGAACTCGCTCCGAGGAAAGCCTCAAGAATATTACGCTGCGTCCTAAAAAAATATAGCTTATATTTTAAGAAGAGATTTTGAAGGTTTTCCAAAGTTTGTTAATTTGGAAATCCCTTCTTTTAGATTTATTATTAAGCTTATTTCTTTTTTAGCAGCATCAAAGAAAAAGAGACTATAAGAAGAGCCGCATAAAAAATTACACTATAATCGACTCTATTGTATAAGGATAACCATGTGTATACAAGCATTGCCCCTGAAAATACTGCTACAAATATAAGTCCGATATATTTTGCATCGACCATTTTTTTCACCATTCCTTTTTTAAGTTTTCATGTTTTTACAGCTCATTTTATGCAAAAGTTTGATTTTTTAGCAGAGATTATTTGGAATTTGATTATTAAGATAAAGCTTAAAGTTCAGTTATGATTTCTACTCTGAAGCTTAGCAGAGTAGCGCCCGTATTTTTTCAAATCTCCAAGCACATCTTCAAGTTCTGATTTCAATAATTTGACATCCAGATTTTCTCCCCGCATTTCAGCCATAAAATCTATTTTTTCTTCTTTTTTAACTACAATATCTTTTTTCAGGGAGGCTATCAAATTGTCACTATCATCTTCAAAACTGAGTTCATCCGTATCTACGGACATATCATCATAGGGGAAAGCTTCATCAGAATCCTCTAAATCATCGGAAGCTTCATTATCAAATTCCCCAAAACCAAGGTCAAAATCACTGTCATCGATTTTTAAGTCACTACTTAAAGAGTCATCAAAATCCAAATCCGGTTCTTCACTGAAAGTTTCCACTTTATTAATTTCGTAAGCTGCATTACTTAACCCGCTTTCAGTAGACATTTCAGTTAAGAGTCCATCTTCAAAATCCAATTCATCTTTTTTGGATTCTACGATCTTATCCAGATCTAAAGCTTCACTGTCCGTTTCTTCAAAGGTTGAGGTTTCTGCTGCCGAAAAATCTAATTTTTTACTAGCCTCTTTTTTCTTGTTGTCTTTTTCTGGCGCAGTAAAGGAAAGGGCTGAAAGTTTATTCTTTATACTTTTAAGAAAAGCCTGAATTTTGTTTTGACTCTCACGCTTACTTTTGCTTTTTTCAGGCGAGGTAAAGGAAAGGGCTGAGAGTTTATTTTTGAGATTTTCAAGATAGGTTGGAATTTCATCCTTTGGTTTTAGGGCTTTAAGATCTGTTTTTTCAAGCTTGGTTTTTTCAAACTCTACTTTCTTGGAAATATCCTGGATAAAGGCACTAATTTTATCTCCTATGCTTGAATTTTCACTAAAACCTTTAAAATTGAACCCATCTTTAAATAGAGTAATATTTGAAGGAAGTTTCAACTTTTGAAGGTTCAAGCTATTTTTATTTCCGCTTTTATAGTTATCATATAGAGTAGCGGTTCCCATCACCAGGGCAGGTACAAAAAGCCCTATCAATATGAAAATATTTTCATGTATGAAAGTAGTAATGCTCTCAAGACCCATTTTTATACTCCTTCTGAAAGACTATTTAAGCCATCAAACGTAAAGATCGTATCTACTATTGGAGGAATTCCTACCATCAACAACCCAGAAAGAATTAACAAAATTCCGGCATAATAAGTTGCCAGATACATCGGACCGCCTTTTACAGCAATAATTGCCAAGACGTTTGACAAAGTAATAATAATAATTATTATTACAATGAACTGTCCTAGTAATTCCAGGGGAACTCCCCCAAAGATACCCAGATTCATCCCGCCTAAAGCTCCGGGAATCCCTTCAAGTTCTTCATTTTTGATATCGTATTCAACAAATAATTTTGATATGATTGTGGAAAATATGGTCAGAATCTGCCCAATAAAGAGGAGCAGAGCAACCATTGTTATATGAAGGGGGATTACAAGATTTGTAAAGGCTTTTGCTATACGCTCCCGGTTCATTCTCAAAAGAACGATTTCAAGATTAGAAGAACTTACAAGCTCTCCTACGGTTTCTGCATTTCCTCCAAGGTTTACCGCATCTACAAAAACATTAGTCAATTTGTAGATCAGATAACTACCCGTTTCTCCAACAAATCTTCCCCAACAAAGTTTGGGATCCAAACCAGATGCAAGTACCTTATACAGTTTCTTACTCATCTCCTCAAGCTCTCCCAAATTTTTTGGGTCAATCTTTAAAAGAGCTTTTGGAACCGTAAGCCCAGAACCACTAATGATAGATCCTAAACTTCGAATGAATGTCGTATAACATTCATCTCTTTTATCTACTTTTTTAACATCTCTGCGAGCAACAATTCCAACAGGAAGCATTATTATGCCCGCAACTATCATCCCGACTCCTTTAATATCAACGTAAAAATCAACCGGCTTAAGAAAAGCCGGTACAAGCGTGAATAAGATGACAATTAAAGTTGAGAAGATAAGGGTGAAAGGAAGCCATTTATAGATAATGACTTGCTCTTCAGACTTTGTTTTTAATTTATGGACTCGAGCGTCTTTAGGAGAAGCTTTAAAAAGCAAGCCCACTCCAAGGGCCGACATGCAAAAAACAACAACAATTGTAGAATATAGAGTAACTGCCGGATCCCCTATATTATATATAATAGATGCAAGTAAGACAATTATAGCGATAAGAGAAGTTGAAAGAAGCAAAGCAGTGTAGGCGTTTGACCACTCTTTTGTAGTCTCAAGACTTCGCTCAAATTCATCCTTTCTTTTTGTTTTAAATAATTTCCACTCTTTAGTAAGGAACTCTGTATCCGGCTCTCCTACGGAAATGGCATTTGATAATCTATTGAAGAGTTCCCGTAATTTTTCATGCTTTACTCTTCGGGATATTATTTCACAGGAAGTTGCATAATCATATTGCCAGTTTTGGGATAATTCAGTAATCTTATTAAAATACACACTTGGACAATATTCTTTTTTTGCTGAGATACTACTAAATATTTTATTTCTCGAAAGGTTTGCCGTTGAAATCGAGGCCATATAAGTAAGAGAAAAAAGCATATCATTACTCATATAGATCTCTTTCTCATAATTTTTTAATTTATTGGAAAGCTCATTGAGTAAGGTTTGAAAAGAGGCAGTCTTTTTGCTGAGAGTGTTTTTGAGCTCAGGTTTTTCCATTCCTATCACCTTAAAACTAAAACCTTAAAACTGAATCCTCAGCATGCCGTGTTTGGTAATCTTTGCAATCGTATCAAAGAAATCGTAATAATTTACAATTCCTTCTTTATCTAACCTCTCCAAGATTTTTGCTCTTTTTTCAATTTCATCATAAATTACTCTCTTTTTCTTTCCCGGAATCCCGAGCCGAGTAGCAATTTTTTGTTCCAATAAATAGGAACTTCCCATGGCGTTAAAAACATGCGTATCAGTAACCGGATCCCAAGAAAAAGCTTCAATAAAAGAAATTCCGCCTTTGTCCGGATTATAGCCTACAAGCTCATTTACACTAAGGACTCTTCGTACAAGTTTTCCATCTGGCCTGCGGACCGCGGACTGGATTATAACAAAATTAAGGTTATCCATATATGTTTTTGGAATACTTATAGGCTCAGCAGTAACTCTCTGAATCAACTTTTCGACGGTTGCAGCGTGGAAAGTCGACATTACAGGGTGGCCGGTCTGCATTGCCTGAAAGGCAACATTTCCTTCAACCCCTCGAATTTCCCCTACCATGATGTAGTTTGGCCTCTGCCTTAACGCTGCTTTAAGAAGATCAAACATTGTAACATCTGAACCACTTCCTTCTCCAATTGCGCCTCCTCTTGTGCTTCCTCGGGTCATTTCTCTTGTCCAATTTTTATGAGGAATCTGCAGTTCCGGAGTATCTTCAATTGAAACAATTTTAGAGTCTGGATTCACAAAAGCCGTAATTCCATTTAAGGTGGTTGTTTTTCCACTTGCTGTTTCTCCACAGATAAACCCGCTCAGACCTTCTGAGACCAAAATCCAGATGTAAGCTGCAACACTATAACTCATAGTCCCGCTTTTTATAATCTGGAGAATACTAAAAGGAGTTTCACTGAACTTCCTTATGGTAAAGTTACTCCCATTTTTGCTTATGTCGTTTCCATAAACAATGTTAATCCTGGACCCATCCGGAAGCGTGGAGTCTACAATTGGATCTTTAAAAGTTATGGGCTTTCCGATTCTTTCCGCAAGCCTTACAATATATCGATTCAGAACATCATTATCATTAAATTCGATAATACTTCTCAGACCCTTAAACACCTTGTGTTCTATGAATATGGGCCCCAAACCATTGCAAGTAATATCTTCGATATGGCTATCGTTTATATAGGGATCTAGAAAACCAAGCCCGATTTTATCTCTTATAATTGAATATCGTAAAGCATCATAAAGTTCTTTCGAAAGATAAATATGATTATCTTTTTTCTCTCCTTTTAAAAAGGAGCTAGATTTTGCCAACTTATTAAAAATTTTCTTGGCTCCAGAGCCTTCTGCTTTTACCCCCCTCTTTTGAACATTTTTATCCCCTTCTATAATACAAATATCATCTAAGGCTGCCCTTAGAATCCTCTCTTTTTCCTCTACATCTTCAGGATCAAAATCAATCCCGGTAAGATAATCTACAAGTTTGATTTCCAACTCTTTTATGAGGCTTCCAGCCCCGGTTAAAAGGATTGGTTCTATTGGAATATAGAAATTCCTTACATCATTTTTGTTAGGATATATATGCACATAACACTGCTCACTGACTTTGTATATCAGATTAGGACTCTCAATATCCCCATGTTTTGACTCAAGCTTCGGGACGTATCTTGGAATTCCCATTGTATCTATAGGCAGGATATGCAAGTACTCCAGAAGATGAAGATTCTTTTCAACTTCCGCTTTCACTTCCGGAGGAAGAAGCTTATAAAGATTACATGTTTTTAGATTTGAATGGTCATGTCCATCATACTTTTTTGGTTTGAACGGGAAGTTTGCATAAACTCCCGTATTTGACTGCCCATTCTCAAGACTGAGCTTATCCTCGATACTATCCATGTCTGTATCCCGATCAATAGTTTTTTAATTTAAGAATTAATTGAAAAGCCCCTTACACCTTGGCCTGAGATATCGGAATTATCTTAAGTCCAAAGCCTGGCTGAACTTCAAAACTCACTATGTTCCCTGTGCTTTTCTTAGCCCCTCTTATTTTTGAGACCTCCATGACACTTACATAGCGGTCTGTGAGCTGTTCTTTTCTTAAGAAAAGGTGACAATCACAAGCGGAACGGATCCTTACAAGAGTATCTTCTTTGAACGCATGCTGATGGAGAGTGATGAAGATCGTATAGCCTTTATCACAGAGGTTTTTCAGACTTGTGAGAAATTCAAGAATATTGTCTTCATCGGAATAAGTGGTAAACATCGTAAGAGAGTCAATTATTATGACTTTTTCTTTCATACATTTAATATGATTTGTAACAAGATGCAGCGTTCCTTTCATTTGGTCAGCAGTCCATTCGACCCCTTCAAGATGGACCGGAAAAATTCGAACATAACCCCAACTGTAAAAATCTGAGATATCAAGACTCAAACTCTCCATCTGAGCCAGCATACTTTTAATGGTATTTTCTGTGGAATAATAAGCTATTCTATGGAGCTGATTTAAGCCCCCATAAACCATTTGCTGGCAGAGCACACTCTTTCCGGTATCGTTTTCTCCTTCTATAAGCACAAGAGACCCTATGGGAATGCCCTCCCCTAATTTTTTATCGATTTCTTCATTCCCACTTGAAATTATTCTTTTTTTATCCTCGTCCTCATTTATTTCCATTTTGTTCACCTGCTAGCTTTTACAGAAAAAAAACGATTCCGTAAGTCTAATTATTATAATTTAAACTTCTTTTTGATTCAAACCCAACTACATAACTTTTTATTTTGGAATATTACTCCTTCAAAATTAAATCGCAGCTTTTTATGCAGAGTCTGGCACATATCGAGCAGAAGAAACAATCCCATTTTCAGTGCTGACTTTTATAATAAAAGCTTCTTCTAACGCTTCTTTTAAGGCTTTATTATTTTGAAAATCATACAAACTAAGAGTTAGGTTCTCATATGGATCCAGAATCCCCGGGTTTAGGATTTCATCAGAAAGACTTATGCTAGCACTATAGTTTGTTATATAAAATACCTGATCTTCTGTAACTACCAGTATATCCCACAAATCGAAGTTACTTAATTTTGTTTCGCCTGTATTCCTAACCTTCACATTTGTGCAATTCATTGCGTCAATCCAGATGTCTCTTATTTCAATATTTGTATGAAGCCTATCCATTGTTGTATCCCGAGTTGCAGCATATCCACTATAGGAAGCTTCTAATAAATTTTTTGATCCCATTGTTGTAGTGCCTGCTGCTACCAGAATCACTCCGACTACAAAGAAGGCTGCAATTACCGTATCAAGGCCCATAAAATCACGTTGAGAAAGTGTCTGATACCGAGACCCCGTTATATAGGAAAAAGCTAAGTTGACACTTACCATTCATTATAAAATCAGGCTCTATAGTTAATTCAACTGTTTCCCCGTGACTCCAGATATCGTCTTCTCCATTCACAAGCTTGTATCTCCACGAAGGCTTAGCCTCGGCTTCAAAATCAGGATTACAAAAATTCTCCGAATTACTTAGAAAAATATCACAATACTTTATTTGTTCAAGGGGAATTTCCGAGGAGCCAATGTTTTTTATCCAGACCGATACATTGTTGGTGCCATTAGGGTAGATGAATATAATATCCAGGTCTGTCTTAAACTGGTCTTCCATATTTCTTGCAACGGAATTATATGAATGAGATAATTCATAGATAGAAGGAAGGATGGCATTAACAAAAGCCACTGCAAGCCGGCTTGTAGTCAGGCTCGCGCTTAAGTATTACCTCAAGCATTTCCATGGCTTTTACACGATCGCCCTGCGCAAAAAAGCCACGAGCACGGTTCATATAAGAG
>JAQUFK010000104.1 GCA_028684695.1 Methanosarcinaceae archaeon
AGGAGAGCTGCATCCGTTGGGGCCCGTTTTATCGAAATCAAGCAGCGGCACATAGGCTCGGATAATGCTCCGGCTGTAATCGGGAAGTTTAAGCAGCTGCTTGAGGAGTTGGGAGTTGAATTTTTACTTGAGAGCCAGGTAAAAGACCTACTTATAAAGGCTGGAAAAATTCAAGGGGTTCTTCTTGCCTCGGAAACGCCTATTTTTGCTTCCTATGTTCTCCTAGCTCCAGGTCGGAGAGGCTGCGACTGGGTTTCGGAGATGGTCACTGGCCACGGGATTAAAGCCAGCTACGGAGGAATCGATATAGGAGTCAGGGTGGAAGTTCCGGCAATAATTATGGATCCGGTAACGAAAATTAACCGGGATCCCAAGTTTCATATTCAAACCCGGCGTTATGATGATTTTGTCCGGACTTTCTGTACTAACATGCGAGGCTATGTGGTAAAAGAAGAGTATGAAGATTTTATTGCAACTAACGGGCATTCTATGGCCAATGTGGAATCAAAAAACACGAATTTTGCCTTCCTTGCGCGCATTGAGCTTACAAAACCCATGGAAAACACAACAAAATATGCCCGTTCGATTGCTAAACTAGCAACCACAATCGGCGGAGGGAAGCCGGTTCTCCAGCGCATGGGAGATCTCAGGCGAGGGAGGCGTTCAACTCCTGAACGGCTAGCCAGAAATTTAGTGATAAATACGCTAAAAGATGTAACGCCAGGGGATATATCAATGGCCTTGCCACATAGGATTGTAATGGATATTATTGAAGGGCTTGAGACCTTAAACGAAATTATTCCAGGCGTTGCTTCGGATTCAACCCTGCTTTATGCTCCCGAAGTTAAATTCTATGCCATGCGCCTTGAAGTGGACCGGAAAATGGAGACAAACATCCAAAACCTCTTTGCAGCCGGAGACGGAGCCGGGCTTTCCCGAGATATTGTAAATGCGGCTGCGACCGGAATTCTTGCAGCTCAAGGGATTTTTGAAAAAGAGGCAAAGAAGAGGGAAAAGGGAAGTTTCAGTAGCTAAGAAAAACGGTGTATTAAAAAGTATGAACGCGATACAAAGAAAAAAAATCAGTACGGCAGAAGATGCAAATTTTCCAAAATTATGGAGGATTTGTAAAACAGCCTTTCCGCTCCCAGAGAGAAGAGTTTTAGAACAGCAACTTGAGATTTTTGAGAAAAGGTCATACAACTTGGATGCCTGGATCCAAAAAAAGCAAGTAATCGGGTTTATGGGCTGGTGGGACTTTGAACAGTTTAGGTATGTGGAACACTACGCAATAAATCCGGAATATAGAGCCCGTGGATACGGAAGCAGTTTCTTGCAAGAGTGGCTTTCTGAATCAAGAAAAAAAGTTATTCTGGAAATAGAGCCTGTTAGGGATGAAAAAACGCAGAGGAGATTGAATTTTTATAAAAAGCTGGCTTTTGTTGAAAACGATTACAAACATCTCCAGCCGCCCTTTCATAAAGGAGGAAAAGCTGTGCTTTACGAAATCCTCTCGTATCCGGAAAAAATTCAACCTGAAATCTACAATTCATTTGTTGCAAAACAAAAATTCGAAGTTATGCCCCAAATAGAATGAAAGCTTCTGTATCCTTAAAATATAAAAAAATTGAACCGCAGAAGCTGCAATAAAGGTCGGTTCATTAAAAACCTCAAAATTTATTTAATGAGTGAAAAGGTCACAAGGAGCTGGAATTTGCCTCTTTTTTTCGTCCTGAGCTTTTGTAAGGCACTCAAGCGTACAGTAAATGGCTTTTTCCTCAGCATCTTTAAGGACAAAAAATTCGTCCCCACAAACCGGGCAGATTTTTTTTATATAGACCATGGAAACCCCCTTTTATAAATCCACAAAAGATATTGATAATCAAGCAAATAATAATGTCTGTAAAGGGATATAAATATTTTTACTAGATATAAATATATATAAAAAAAGAGAGGTCCCTTTTAAAAAAAATCAAAAAGCTACCCGGAAAAAAGCGATTCCAAAAAAAAGCTTTTTGAAACTATTTAAAAACTATTTAAATACTATTTGATCAAACAAACTTAAACTTACAAAAGGAAAGGAAGCGGGGGTGCTGCGATAAGGCCTTTAATCTTTGGAAATGGCCGGATACTTATCTGTGAGGATGAGAAAGGAACTATTCGAGACATCTATTTTCCTTATGTGGGGCTTGAAAACCACGGAAATAGCATAAAGGCTGGAATTTGTGACTTGGATTCTCTTTACTGCACCTGGTTTGATACCTGGAAGATAAAACAAGGCTACAAATCTAATTTTGAAAAAAGTTTCTTTAACATAAAGAATGAAATTTTTCATTCCTCTTCCAACCGACAGGAAAAGGACTCACAAGACGAAGTGGTTTCAAACATCGGGGAAACAGTTTTTGAAAAATCTGAAACTGGAGTGAGAGCAACAGTTTGGGAGGCCGTACATCCTTCCCTTAATATTTTTTATAGGGTCTTTGAGCTCCAAAACCTTTCCCAAAAAAGTAAACATTTACGCCTTTTTTCAAACCAGAACTATCGAATTCTAGAAAGTAAAATCGGAGAAACCGGAGTAATCGACGGAAATACGCTTATCCACTATAAACGGGACCGTTATTTTCTACACGGCAGTGAACCCGACTTTGATCAGTACGCTGTTGGAACCGCCGAATGGAAAGGGCTTGAAGGAACTTGGAAAGATATGGAAAGGGATGCCCATCTGAGCGGAAACCCGGTATCCCATGGCTCAATCGACTCGACACTTGGCTGGACCCTTCCTGAAATAAAAGCAGGGGAGGCAGAAAGGGTGCATACCTGGATTGTATTCGGAAAAAAATACTGCAACGTGCTCAAAAGCCACAAAGGAATAAAAGAGAGCGATAAAAGCTCCTTATTTAACATCAATTTCAATTTCTGGAACTCTTTTACAGAAAGGATTTCCATACTTCCGGAATTTGCTAGGATGGCCTACCTTCCAAAAGAAGTTCGGGCTTGTTTTTACCGAAGCCTGCTTGCCCTCGTAGCTCATATGGATATTTCAGGCTCTGTAATTGCTTCCTGTGACTCGGACATAAAACAGTTTGGAGCTGATCTTTACACCTATTGTTGGCCAAGAGATGCAGCTTGGGGTTGTCTGGCCTTGGACCGGGCCCGATATCATCATCTGAGCACGGAAACTTTTGAGTTTTTTTCGAAAATCCTCACCCACAGAGGCAATTTTTTACATAAGTATACTCCCGCAGGAGACTTTGGAAGCACCTGGCATCCGGTTCCTATGACCCAAATCGATGAGACCGGACTTCCTCTCTATGCTTTATACTATAACTGGAAAATTGCAAAAAACATCTGGACCGTGGGCCGCTACTATCGGACCCTTATTCAACCCGCCGCGGATTATCTTATAAAAAATTTGGATGAAACCGGGCTTCCGACCCCAAGTTTTGATCTCTGGGAAGAGCGCAGAGGGGTGCATACCTACAGCGCCTGCACAGTCTATGCAGGCCTCTATGGAGCCTCTGAACTTGCAAGAACCCTTGGAGACTATGCAAGAGCTCCAACCTGGGCCCAAGCTGCAGGTCGGGTAAAACAAGCAGTTAGAGACAGGCTCTATGACGAAAAAGAACAAAGATTTGGGCGCTCCCTCAACGACTCGACGCTTGATGCCTCAAGCTTTGCAGTCTGGTATTTTGGAATTCTTCCACCTGAAGAGCCAAGGGTAGTCCGAACCATGCAGGCAATCGAAAAAGAACTAATTCGCCCCAATGGAGGAGTTGCCCGCTACCTTCATGATCGCTACTACGGGTACATGAATAGCTGGATTATCTGCACGCTCTGGCTTTCCCAGTGGCATACAGCATGCGGAAACCTGCAAAGAGCTCTTGAACTTTTGAAATGGGGGGCCGCACAGGCTCATCCCACAGGGCTTCTTCCTGAACAGGTAAACGCTGAAGGCAAACCCTGGTCTGTTCTTCCACTGGCTTGGTCCCATTCAGCTTATGTGCTAGCCGTACTTGAATACCTGCAGGCTTTAGGGAAAAAAAGGAGCTGAGGCTTTCCCTTTCTAGCTTAAACTTTTTTTTCAGCAAACTCTTTTTCAAAATAGAGATATTTACTTTCTTCTTTTAAATAAATAAACCCCTCTTTCAGGTACATATTTATTGCTTTTGAAAGACTGGCATCTGTCTTTAAGTGCGCACTTGAATAATTCGTTTCCGCAAAGTCCAGAGCTTTAAGGAAAAGTTTTTTCCCGTAACCTTTGCCTCGATACTCTTTTTTAAGATAGATACGCCTGATTTCACAACGCTGACTGTTTATATTCCTGACCGCAGAAGTTCCCATCAATTGCCCGGTTTCAGAAAGCCCCACAAAAAAACAGCCTCCTTTTTTAAAGTAGTAATTTTCAATATCTTTCAGATCGGAATCCTTGAGCCGGTCATATTCAAAACCGTGTTCTTGCAAAACTCCAAGCACAAGCTCCCTGACTTCGGCTTTTTTTGAAGGATCATATTTTCGGATAAGCATTGGAAAGCCTCTATTCCTGAAAAATTATGGAATGAACTCCCCTGTAAGATACTTTTCTGGAAAATTTAAAAAATCCAGAGCCAGAGTATAAAAAAGCTCTGCCCCTTTAAGGAGGAGGGACTCATCAATATCAAAACTTGAAGAATGATTGACTTCCAGAAGCCCTTTTTTTGGGTTCCGGGTACCAAGGGAGAGGAAAAGCCCGGGAACTTCCTTTAGATAATTTGCAAAATCCTCGGCTGCAAAAAGCTTTTTCATCTCAGGATAGAGTGTTAGTTCCGGAAAACTTTCCTTTATTTTTAAAGAAGCGGCTTTTGTAAACCCCGGATCATTTATCAACACAGGATAGCTGTGCAGAATCTCAAGTTCATAAGCTGGAAAACCCTTAAATTCGGCTCCTTTCTTTGCATACTTTTCCATAACTTTTTCAAGGCAAGCTTTGATTGTTGTATCAATTAGCTTTGTGCTTTTCTCCTCAAAAGTTCGGTAACTTCCCAAAATTTCTACAGTATCCGGATAGCGATTAAACTGCGCTCCTCCTCGAAGCCTTCCTACGCCTAAAACATATTTATCTGGTGTAAGTTTTGCCCCAAGCGCCGGAAAAAGGCTACTCAAAAAAGCTGTGGCCATACGCACTGGGTCAATACAACTCTCAGGCTTTGAGATATGTCCTCCTTTGCCTTTTAGGACAAGCTCAAAACGATTGGTGCTTGCCATGAAAGGCCCGGCTCGAAACCCCACACTTCCAGCTTCGTGGTGGCTGAAAATATGGATTCCCAAAACCGCATCAACGTCCTTAAGTCCGCCTTCAGCAATCACTCTTGCAGAACCCCCAGGAGGAATTTCTTCGGCAGGCTGAAAGATCAGTCGGACTTCTCCGGGAAAATTTCGATTTTTTAGGAAAAGCCTACAAGCCCCAAAAAGCATTGCCATGTGCCCGTCGTGCCCGCAAGCGTGCATGACTCCTTCGTTTTCAGAGCGATATTTCAGGTTTTGCTCTCGGGCTTCTTCTTGGATCGCAAGCCCGTCCATATCTGCTCGAAGGGCAATACAGGGGCCTTTTCCCTTTTTTCCCGGAAGGCTTGCAAGCACCCCTGTATCTGCAATTTTCCTAGCTTTTATTCCAAGCCCTGCCAGGAGTTTCAAGATTTTTTCTTGCGTTTCATATTCTTCAAAACTTAATTCGGGCTGCCTGTGAAATTCGCGTCGGAGTTGAATGAGCCAAGCTTCAAGAGGTTCTGAAAACGGAGCTGAGAATGAGTCGTAAATTGGGTCTGAAAACGGAACTGAGCTCAAAGAGATTACCTCAGGGAATTTTGACACTGATTATTTTGAAATATTATTCAGCAATTTTTAAGAACTTTTAGATTACTGCCGGATATTATTATATACATGCCCCTCAAAATAAATTTTCGCACAATTTAGGATAAACATATCGAAAATAATGCTTAAATAGAGGGATTTAATGCTGAAAACACGTCTTAGAGACTTTATTCAGACAGATGAGAACTGGCTTTTCGCAGTTGTAGACTATTTTCACAAAGATGGAATCAGAGCCATACTCCGCTACCTGCCAGACGAAAAGGGAGAGAGAGAGTTTCAAGGAATTCGGTACAAAAAATACGATTTTGGCCCGGCTTTTGAGTTTATGCGAAAAGAACGACCTGAATGGGTCCGGGATGTGCATGTAGTTCCCGAAAAAGCTGTCAAAAAACTCCTTCGACCCTCGGAAAAGATTTCCGAACTTGTAGAAACAGATAGCCGAGTGGCTGCAATCGTAAAAACCCTTGAAAAGGCCGGAATCCCCCGTTCAAGTCTGGGAGTTACAGGCTCAAGGCTTGCAGGCCTTCAGAATAAAAATTCGGATATTGATTTTGTAGTCTATGGCCCTGCTTGGTTTAAAGCCAGAGCTGCTATCTCCGCTGCAAAAAAAGAAGAGGGTCCTCTTGAAGAGATTGATGAAGAGATGTGGGAGCGGATTTATAAAAAAAGAATTCCGGAAATTTCCTTTGAAGAGTTCCGGCTCCACGAGGCTAGAAAAGGAAATCGGGGTATGGTAGATGGAACCTATTTCGATCTGCTCTTTACCCGAGACTGGAGCCAGATAAGAGAGCCACACCTTAGGGGAAAGGACACACACAAGCTGAAAATCAAAGCTAAGGTCACAAACGCCGATTTTGCCTTTGACAATCCTGCCTACTATAAAATCGAGCATGAGGAGATAGATCATGTCCTTTCCTACACCCATACCTATGCAGGCCAAGCGCTTCCCGGAGAAATAATTGAAGCCAGAGGCGTGGTCGAAGAAGTAGGGGATATGAAAAGGCTTGTAGTGGGCACTTCAAGGGAGCCTAAAGGGGAATGGATAAAATCCCTTACTTGGCTTGAAAAATGCAAATCTTTATAAATTTTTTTGGAATTTCAATGTCTAAAAAACGCTGAGAAAAAAGAAATTTGGCGAAAATTATAAAAAATAAAAAAAAAGGGGAAATACTCGGAAAAAAGAGGGTCGAAAAATTATTTCGACTCAAAATACCCTATTTCTTCTTTTGTAAGGTAACAAGCTGGATCATCCCCCCAAACGTTTCCGGTTACGGTCTCGGCTCTGACCCTGAAATTTCCATTGCAGATGTCAAACCACTTACAGTGAGCACAGCGATCCCCGTGTTTCTGAATTAGAGTTTTTCGGGCCTTAAGCCCTGCCATAAGCTCGTCTGAAAGATCAGTCCAGATTTCGCTAAAGGGTCTTTCTCGAACGTTTCCAAAGGAATGATGCCTCCAGAATTGATTGGCATGAACCTCTCCATTCCAGGAAACACAGCCTATGCCAATTCCTGTGGAATTTCCCTGATTCATGGAAAGAAGCTCAAAGACCTGAGCGGCTCTTTTCGGGTTTTCCTTGAGGAGCCGAAGGTA
>JAQUFK010000105.1 GCA_028684695.1 Methanosarcinaceae archaeon
TGGTTTTGACTCTGGGTTTTACTGCTGCGCCTTGCTTGGAATTGTGAGTTTTCTCTTAGTCAAGCTCTTTGTCAAGGAAACCTCGGGAAAAAGGGACGAAAGAAGAAAAGAGGTTAACGAAAAAATCGGAACTGGCTCAATCTATTCCCTTGCAGGAGCTCTCCTTATGATGATGGTTGGCATTATGATGGTTGTGGCCCTTCTTCCAGAATACGAAATCCGGCTTGAAGCCTCCGAATTTGCGCTCGGAGCTGCGGTTTCAGCCTATGTGTTTGCAAGGCTTCTCTTCCAGGCCCCGCTCGGCAGCCTCTCAGATAAAATAGGAAGAAAAAAACTGATCATAGGTGGACTTTTCTTAAGCGGACCCATAGTTATAGGCATGGGCTATGTAACAAGTGTACACCAGCTAATCTTTGCAAGAGCCCTTCAGGGCCTGTTTGTGGCTGCAATCGAAACTCCGGCAATGGCCCTTGCAGCAGATCTTTCAGAAGGCTCCGCTCTTGGCTCAAAGCTTAGTATCATAACCACGGCCCAAGCTGCAGGAATGGCTTTTGGGCCCATTTTCGGAGGGCTCCTTGCAGGGTATGTTAGCTTTACAACCCCTTTTTATGCCTGTGCAATTCTTATGGGCCTTGCCGGGCTTGTTGTTATAAAAAAGGTTGAAGAACCAGAAAAAGAAAAAACAGAACTGACTCTAAGAGAAAACGGGGCTGCATTGAAAAATTAAAAAGGAGGGAAATTAAAGGGAGAAACAAAAACCAGGAAATCGTGCCTTTTTGAAGGCACGATATCTTGGGGAATTTATGTGGAATAGAAATTCCAAGTTTCTCTACATTCAATTCTTGCACTTTGCTTGGATTCAGAGAAGCTAAGTGCATAAAGCTTCAAAGAAACTTCAAAAAATCATTCAATAGGGATTCTTTTTTCTTTTTCGGACTTTGCCTTCGGCAAAGTTACAGTCAAAACCCCGTTTAGAAGTTTGGCGCTGGCCCCTTTTTCCGTTACGTATTCGGGCAAGGGAATTTCCCTATGATAACGAGAAAAGGTGCGTTCTTTACTGAGGTAGCCGTCTTTTTCCTGTTCGGCTTCAGCTCCGCGAGAAGCGCTGATTAAAAGCATATTGTCCCGGACTTTCAGTTCCACGTCCTTTTTGTCAATTCCTGGAAGTTCCGTGGTCACGACTACTTTATCTGCTTCTTCCATAACATCCGTTAACGGGGAATAAGTGTTATCCGGAGCATTAACCGGACTACCCGAAACCCCGCCTGAAACTCCCATCAAAGGAACGGCCCTGAAAAATTGTTCCATGAATTCATTGGCCCTTCTGAATTCTTCAAAGGGATTCCAGTTGTATACGTCACGCGATGGTCTTCTTTCTGGCAGTCTCATAGTAAATTTCTCCATTATGTTAAAAGATCCTTGTTCTTTTATTTTTATATAGTACTAAGTTTGGAACTGCACTGCGGTTTTTGCAATCTTTTGTGGTTTTTGTGGGCCGGGAGGCCCGCACCAAAAGTTTGTAGGTTGTATCAGCTTCACTTTGCTAGACTTATTATAGAAGCTTGCTGTACCGCAGCGTGTATCAGGAGTATCCTTTAGGAGTATCTTTTCCTTCAAGACTTGGCTCCAAGATACTAACCTATAGTTAGTACTTATATTATAAATAGATTTCGCATATCTTAAAAAACCGGGCTATAGGGGCTTAGCCATCTCTATTGAAATCATATTTTCATCCAAATTCATAATCGATTCGGAAAACCGGCAAGGTATAGCTACAAATGAAACCGTAGTTAAAGTCACTTATAAATAAAACCGAGGCTTAATTTAAAGCATGGGAACAAATAAACGGATTCTCGGGCTCAGCCTTGTATTTCTAGGGCTAATGGCGGTATTTTCAATAATTATCCTTCAGACTCCCGCCGAAAAAGAAGCTGCAGAAGAAGCAGGCATTAAAAGCGATGGAATAGATTTTAAAGGAATTGAATTTAACGGGATTGAAGCTCATTCAAGCATGGTAGCAAGGGCTCAACCCTCAAATCCAATTGATATTTTTTCCGCTGATTTCAATGGGGGCGGAAGAGATACAGAAGTTACGGTTTATAACCAAGACCTAGCTTTGGTCAAAGAAAAGAGGGAACTTGAGCTTAAAACCGGAGTGAATCATGTAGAGTATACAGACGTAGCCTCTTGGATTGATCCGACATCTGTGATGTTTGAGGATACGAAAAACAAAGATACAATCGTGCTGGAACAAAATTACGAATACGATGTAGTAAGCACTTATAAGCTTCTTGAAAAATTCCTTGGGAAAAAAATTAGCGCTACTGACGACGAAGGCAACACTTATACTGGAACCCTTTTAAGTCGTTCAGGAGGCATTGTGATTCAGCAAAAAGACGGAACAGTAGTAGCTCTGGATCGGCCCTCAAAAATCGAGTACCCGGATGCGGCAAATCTTCTTACAAAACCCACTCTGATCTGGGAAGTCTATTCTTCTGTACCAGGCAAAAGGGATGTGCTTACCTCTTACCTTACCGGAGGCATGAGCTGGGAAGCGGACTATATTTTAAAGACTAATGCCGATGACACAAAAGCGGATCTCAAAGGCTGGGTCAGCCTTGATAACCAAGCAGGCACAACCTATGAGGACGCTAAACTGAAACTCGTTGCAGGGGAAGTTCATAGAGTTTATGAAGCCCCAAAAGTAATGTACGATGTCGCAGTCAATGAAGCTATTCCCACAGAAGCTCCGGAAGAGGAAGGTTTTGTGGAAGAATCCCTCTTTGAATATCACCTCTACACCTTAGACCGGCCTGCAACCCTAAAAGATAAACAGATCAAGCAACTTGCTCTTCTCTCCGCAGATACTGTTCCTGTGGAAAAAGAACTGGTCTTTGACGGCCAAAAAAGCGATAAAGTAGAAGTTGTCTTGAATCTAGAAAATTCGGAAGCTAAAGGCCTTGGAATGCCTCTTCCCGCAGGCACAGTCCGAGTATATAAGGCAGATTCGGAGGGCCAACTTCAATTCCTTGGAGAAGACAGGATAGACCATACTCCAAAAGACGAAGAAATCGAAGTTGTTGTCGGAAAGGCTTTTGACGTAAGCGGGGAAAGAACTCGGACCGACTATGAACGAGTCAGCGAGAACTTAAGACGGGAAAGCTACGAGATAAAACTTAAGAACCATAAAAAAGAAGCTCAATCCATTACAGTAATCGAGCACTTTTATGGAGATTGGGAGATTACAAAAACTTCTGAAGAATACGAAAAAACCGACGCTTTTACAGCCAAATGGAAAGTAAAGGTTCCGGCAAACGGAGAAAAGACGATTTCCTATACCCTTGAGAGGAAATTTTAAATTGTAATTATTTAATTTTGAGAAAAACAAGGCTGAAAAACTAGGGGAAAATTCATAATAAAATCAGATATAAATAATTTAATCCCCTAGACTCTAACATGAAATCTAGAAAGATATTCTTTAGGAATATTTCAGGATTTTTGGGGCTTTTAATCCTGTTTTTATTTCTTTTTTCCATTCCTTCCTCTCAAAGCTCCTTAGAAAAAGAACAGGTAGACGAACCCGGAGCATTTGTAAACGAGATAGCTCCCTACTTGAGCATATTTACAAAAACAGATTTTTTAAATCCCTTTGAAATTCTTGGCATAAAGGCCGCAGCAGCAGAGAAAGAAAAGGAAGGGGATATAGAACTTACAGTGTACAATAAAAACCTGGCTTTGGTTAAGGAAAAGCGAGAACTTGATCTGAAAACCGGAATCAACAAGATTGAGTATACAGATGTTGCAGCCCAAATCGAGCCTACTTCTGTTATGTTTGAAGATACGAAAAATAAAGATACAAGCGTGCTGGAACAAAATTATGGATACGATCTTGTAAGTTCCTACAAACTGCTTGAAAAGTTTAAAGGAAAGGAAATCGCAGTCTCGGACGAGGAAGGAAACACCTATAAAGGAACTTTGCTCAACAGCGACGGAGAGCTCATTCTCAGGCAGGCAGACGGGACTGTTTTGGCCTTGGATCGGGCCTCTAAAGTCGAGTTTCCGGATTCGGCAGACCTTCTTACAAAACCAACTCTAACCTGGGAGGTTTACTCTCCAACTGCCGGAAAAAGAGAGGTTTTAACCTCTTATCTGACAGGAGGGATAAGCTGGGAAGCAGACTACATTCTAAAATCCAGCCTCGATGATACAAAAGCTGATATAACGGGTTGGGTCAGCCTTGATAATCGGGCAGGCACAGAGTATGAAAACGCAAAATTAAAACTCGTTGCAGGCGAAGTTCACAAAGTTCCAAAAAAGAGGGCTCAACCTTGGCCTGGAGACCCCAATATAGCTCAAAACACGATAAAATTTGCCGGTTTTTACTATGACCTTGACGCAGCCTCACTCCTTGATGAAGAATCCCTTTTTGAGTATCACCTCTACACTCTAGAAAGGCCAACAAGTCTTAAGGATAAACAGATAAAACAAATTTCTTTTCTCTCTGAAGCTGCCCTTCCTCTGGAAAAAGAACTCATTTTTGAACCCAGGAAGGAAGAGCAAGTAAAGGTTTTCCTAAACATTAATAATTCTGAAGAAAAAGGTCTCGGAAAACCTCTTCCTGCAGGCAGGGTCCGAGTATATAAAGCAGATTCGGAGGGGCAACTCCAATTCCTTGGAGAAGACAGGATAGATCATACTCCAAAAGACGAGGAAATCAAAGTTTTCGTAGGTAATGCCTTTGATATCATTGGGAAAAGAACCCAGACCGATTACGAAGAAATCGGAAAAATAAGACGAGAAAGCTACGAGATAAAACTTAAGAACCATAAAAAAGAAGCTCAATCCATTACAGTAATCGAGCACTTTTATGGAGATTGGGAGATTACAAAAACTTCTGAAGAATACGAAAAAACCGACGCTTTTACAGCCAAATGGAAAGTAAAGGTTCCGGCAAACGGAGAAAAGACGATTTCCTATACCCTTGAGAGGAAATTTTAAATTGTAATTATTTAATTTTGAGAAAAACAAGGCTGAAAAACTAGGGGAAAATTCATAATAAAATCAGATATAAATAATTTAATCCCCTAGACTCTAACATGAAATCTAGAAAGATATTCTTTAGGAATATTTCAGGATTTTTGGGGCTTTTAATCCTGTTTTTATTTCTTTTTTCCATTCCTTCCTCTCAAAGCTCCTTAGAAAAAGAACAGGTAGACGAACCCGGAGCATTTGTAAACGAGATAGCTCCCTACTTGAGCATATTTACAAAAACAGATTTTTTAAATCCCTTTGAAATTCTTGGCATAAAGGCCGCAGCAGCAGAGAAAGAAAAGGAAGGGGATATAGAACTTACAGTGTACAATAAAAACCTGGCTTTGGTTAAGGAAAAGCGAGAACTTGATCTGAAAACCGGAATCAACAAGATTGAGTATACAGATGTTGCAGCCCAAATCGAGCCTACTTCTGTTATGTTTGAAGATACGAAAAATAAAGATACAAGCGTGCTGGAACAAAATTATGAATACGATCTTGTAAGTTCCTACAAACTGCTTGAAAAGTTTAAAGGAAAGGAAATCGCAGTCTCGGACGAGGAAGGAAACACCTATAAAGGAACTTTGCTCAGCAGCGACGGAGAGCTCATTCTCAGGCAGGCAGACGGGACTGTTTTGGCCTTGGATCGGGCCTCTAAAGTCGAGTTTCCGGATTCGGCAGACCTTCTTACAAAACCAACTCTAATCTGGGAGGTTTACTCTCCAACTGCCGGGAAAAGAGACGTATTAACCTCTTATCTAACAGGAGGCCTTGACTGGCAAGCAGACTATATTGTAAAGACAAATACAGACGATACAAAAGCTGATATAACGGGTTGGGTCAGCCTTGATAATCGGGCAGGTACAGATTATGAAAATGCAAAATTAAAACTTGTTGCAGGCGAAGTTCATAGAGTCGAGCCTCCAAAAGCAGAATACGATATAGGAGGAGGACCCGAAATGACTTTTGGAGGGGCTGGGGCTAAAGAGAGTTTTTCGGAAGAAGCTTTTTTTGAGTACCATCTCTATACTCTTGAAAGACCCGTAACCCTTAAGGATAGACAAATAAAGCAAATATCCCTCCTCTCCGCAACCTCGGTACCCTTGGATAAGGAACTTGTCTTTGATAGTCAGAAAAGCAATAAGGTGCAGGTCTATATAAATATGGAAAACTCAAAGGAAAAAAATCTCGGAATGCCTCTTCCCGCAGGCACAGCAAGGGTTTATAAAGCTGATTCCGAAGGGCAGCTTCAGTTCCTTGGAGAAGACCGTATAGACCATACCCCAAAAGATGAAGAAGTAAAGCTTGTTGTCGGAAACTCCTTTGATGTAACTGGAAAAAGAACCCAAACCGATTACAAACGGGTTAGCGACAATGTAAGAAGAACAAGTTATGAAATCAAACTCAAAAACCACAAAAGCGAACCTCAAAACGTCACGGTTGTAGAACATTTCAACAGAGACTGGGAAATTACAAAAACTTCAGACAAATACGAAAAAACTGACGCATTCAAAGCTGAATGGGAAATAAAAGTTCCAGCAGGGGGAGAAAAAATCCTCTCCTACACAGTTGAAACCAGATACTGATCCTAGAAATAACCAGTGTAAAGAGCCCTGCCTCAAGGGCTTTTTTCTTTTTCCATTCATTCTTCTTTTAATATTAAGGGAAACTACCATGCTAATCTTTCTTTTTTCTATATAAAGGAAAAACTCCTAAAGAAAACCTGTTTTTTTAGGAATAAGGCATGATATTAGACAACACAATATAGACAAACGCAATAATCAAAAGAAAGGATTAAAAGAAAAAGACAAAAACAAGCTTAGAAGAGGAAAACGGCCTGGAACGGTTTCCCGTTCAGGACAGTTTTAAAATGATGATAAAGATACATAATAGGTGTTTAAAATAGCTTGTGCTTTGAAAAGGGTTTGCAAGATCAGTTACAGAAGAATTCTGTAAGCTGAATCTGTTTGCATTTATCCTTCAAGCACAATCTCAATGTTGATGTCTTTTGGGACCTGAATCCTCATAAGCTGACGCAGGGCCCTTTCATCGGCTGCTATATCGATAAGGCGCTTGTGCACCCTCATTTCCCAGTGATCCCAGGTTGCAGTCCCATCGCCACTTGGGCTTTTCCTTGTAGGAACAACCAGTTTTTTGGTTGGGAGCGGAACTGGACCTGAGATACTAACTCCAGTCCTTTCCGCAATAGACTTTACTTGGTTGCATACTCCATCAAGGTCAGTAGGACTGATACCTGAGAGTCTGATTCTAGCTTTTTGCATAACCTTTTTTCCCCTATAAAAAATAAAAAGGAGAGTGTTTATTTCTGCTTAACACTCATGCACATACCGGCAGCGATTGTCAAACCCATAT
>JAQUFK010000106.1:0-1307 GCA_028684695.1 Methanosarcinaceae archaeon
TGACAGCGGAAAACTGAGCTTCGACGGCGAGGTCGCTCGAGACCATCGAAAAGCTTGCCACAAAGAAGCTGGCAAGAAAACAGAATAAAATTACAGAACAGAAACCATTATACAGAAAACTTAAAAGGTGAAGCCTCGAGCTTCATCTTTTGAATTCTTTTACAATGCCCTTAAACATAAAGTCTGTCTGAGTCTTTTTTTTCTCCCTTATTTACGAGCCTGAAAAGGGCGGCTTCAAAATCTTTTTGGGTTACGGTATCTCTCTCTTCAATAATAGCCCGATGCAGAGCTGTTTTCATAACTTTTTCTACCAAATCTCTTCCAGATAGCCCTGCAGCTTTTTTTGCAAGAGCTGTAAAGTCGCAAGGCCCGACTTTAAGGGGAAAAGTTCTAAGATTTGATTCAAAAATCTGCAAAATTTCTTGAGGATTCGGGAGGATAAACTCGATTTCTTCTTCAAATCTACTCCGAACCGCAGCATCAAGAGAATTGATGCGGTTAGTTGAGCCTATGGTACAAATCCCTGCCCTTTCGTCAATCCCGTCCATTTCAGTAAGTAGGGCATTTACGATTTCGACTACATCTCCTCGCAGAGCCTGAAAACTCCGGTCAAGGGCAATTGCATCCAGTTCGTCAATAAAAACGATGCATGGAGCCATTTCTTCCGCTCGATCATAGAGTTGATGAATCTGCCGAGCTCCATCCCCTACGAATTCTCCAATAAGCTGGGTGGCTTTGACAGGGATGAGAGGAACTTCGGTTTTATTTGCAAGAGCTTTTGCAAGCATGGTTTTTCCGGTGCCTGAAGGCCCGAAAAAAAGAACGTTTTTAGGAGCCCATTTCCCAAAACGCTCAGGAGCTTCTAAGAAACGTTCGATTAATCTACACTTTTGCTTTGCAAGTTCCTGCCCGACCACAGCCTCAACACAGACAGGATTTTTCGTCTCAGGAGGGATTATAGAATCGTTTTCTTCTTCGCTTACGAGAATTGAGGTTGCCATTCCAATTACGGATTCTTCGGGTTCGACTTCAAGGATCCGATATGCAAAATCCGGAAACATTCGGCAATCAAATAGATATTCTCCTTTGCGGGCCACACGCCCATTCCACTGTTCTCGTGCGTAGCACTCAAAGACCTTTTGGTTTTCAATTACGGGATAGTCTTCGATCAGCCCGCTTAATGGGTAGCCTTCAGGACTGAGAACAAGCAGTTCGGCAGCTGAACCTTCAGAGTCCGAACTGCTTTCATGGTTCTTTTTTGGATTTACTCGCTGTGAGACTGAACGCACTTTGCTATCAACTCGAAT
>JAQUFK010000106.1:1407-7239 GCA_028684695.1 Methanosarcinaceae archaeon
ATGGGTAGCCTTCAGGACTGAGAACAAGCAGTTCGGCAGCTGAACCTTCAGAGTCCGAACTGCTTTCATGGTTCTTTTTTGGATTTACTCGCTGTGAGACTGAACGCACTTTGCTATCAACTCGAATTACTTTCTATGCTATGATAAATAATAGCTATAATAAATAATAGCCTGATCAAAATTACACTATCTGCATTACACTATCTGCATTACACTATCTGCATTACACTATCTGCAGCTATAAATTAAGGATAAATTTAAGCTATACAGTATAAATTAAGATAAATCATATACTTTACTATATCCAAGAAGATATAATACAAATGTAAAATATTTATAGGATTAAGAAATTAGAGAATATCTGGTATTCAGCTAAAGAGTATTACCCTATCTTAATCATAGAGTATATTTATACTTTTTAATGCAAAATTTATTCTTTGAGGTAAAGATTTCAAGCAGCTAAGAATTGCTGTCCAAAAGGCAAATATATATTAATATAAATACTAACTAATAATAATATCAATTAATTACTGAGAATGGTTTTTATGTTTACAATGCAGAACACGGAAGGTTTTGATCAGAAAACCCTTGACAAAATGAATGCTGAAGTAAAGAGGCTCATGAGTAAACATGATCCCAAATCCAAAAAATACAGGGAGATCTATGACAAGACCGAAGATGATGTATTTGACAGATACTGCACTGAAGTTTTCAGGCCTTCCCTGAAACTTTGAATAAATAAGTGAAGGAAGAACGTTATGGGAGGAAAAGAAAGCTTTTTCCTCCTTTCCTTTTATTTTTGCTTTTTTAAATTCTTGATTTTTCCCAAAGGATTTGGGAAGAAGATGTTTATATACCTGGCTTCCTATTTTTATTTATGTATGCTTTAAGAAGAAAGCCAAGCTTTGCGCTCCTCTCGCTTGCTTTTCTCCTTCTAATCAGCCTGATCAGCCCGGCTGCAGCCTCTGCGGACGTTCTCGATGTTCCGCTCTATGAGGCTCCGGAAATGGCGCAAAAACTGGCAGAGGAAGGGGATTTATTCAGCGAACTGAGCCTTAATGCCGAGCTTTATAATGAAAATATTGATGATGTACCCGGTCTTTTAAAAAGGTTTGTGGGTAGTGAGGAAATTGCAGGCCAGATTGAACTGGAAAACGGGGAGATGTTATATGTCACTTTGATCATGCGAAGCGGAAAGGTAAGCGACTTTTACAAGTATGAAACTTCAAGTGATCCCAAACTGAAACTTGGGGCTTCAATGACTGTAAAAACGGATGAAGAGACTATTCGGGATATTTTAGATTCAGACGAGCCCTATGAGGAAGCCGTAGAGAGTATGAATGACGAAGAGCTTTCCGTAGAATGTAAAGGTTTGTTTAAAAAATCAATTCTCTGGACAATAAAACACCTGCCCTAAAAAATCCAGTAGAAAACCTGGCACTTTGCAGAACTAAAAATGAATTGGTTCTTCTTTTTTCATTCTTTTTCTCTTTTTATGCTTTAGAAAAAGCAGCAGTTTATCGGAGAATTAAAATAAGCCGCAAAAAATAAAGGGCAAAAGATATCATGAAAGCGCTCATCATCGACGGTTACGTAGACGAACCCGCATGTCTTGGAGTTCCTCCCTACTTTTCTCCCTATCCAAGATACATAGCCGGAGCCCTCCGGGAACGGGGGCTTTCGGAAAAGGATATACACTATCTTACTATTGACCGCCTGCGGGAAAATCCCCCTGGGGCTGGAGAATTAATACGAAAAGCTGAGCTTTTGATTCTGGTTGCAGGCATGACTGTGCCCGGCAAATACCTACGAGCCACCCCCATAAGCGCAGGAGAAATTGAGACCCTCTTCCGAAGTGCCGAAGGTATAAAAATAATTGGAGGTCCCATAAGACTCGGCTACGGAAGGGAAGGCGGAAAAGCGGCAGAGGGTTTTGGAAGCGGGCCGGATCTTGAAGGAGCCGTGCTTGCTCGATTGGATCTTGAAGCTTTTGTCTACGATCTATTTGAAACAAACGGAGCTTTGACTGCCTCTAAAACCGGAAATTTCCGTTTAAAAGCCCCTGAAACTCTTGAACATCGCTTCAGAACAACAGCTGAAATCGGACGTTGGGGGCCTAAAGGAGCTTTTCTTCTCCGGCAACATCCTGACTATCC
This sequence comes from Methanosarcinaceae archaeon, assembly GCA_028684695.1. GTDB lineage: Archaea > Halobacteriota > Methanosarcinia > Methanosarcinales > Methanosarcinaceae > JAQVBP01. The sequence goes on from JAQUFK010000106.1 coordinate 3,564, forward strand.
ATACTGTATGTGTGAACTTGAAACCTACCGGGGTTGTGGCCGAAAAATTCACTGCTCTTTTTGCACAGAACCTTTTTATGGAGCTTCAGATTATCGGCCTGTAGAAGAGCTGGTCTCGGAAGTTTCGGCTCTGGCTTTCCAAGGAGCCCGCTATTTCAGACTCGGTAGGCAGCCAGACCTTTTTTCCTATCATGGAATAGATACCGGGGGGCCTGTTCCCAAGCCTGTTCCCGCGGTCCTTGAAAGGCTCTATAAAGGAATCAGAAATGCAGCTCCAGAGCTTAAGGTGCTGCACATGGACAACGCAAATCCAATCACGCTTGCAACTTATCCTAAAGAAGCCGAAGCAATCATTAAAACTATCATAAAATACCATACCCCAGGCGACGTTGCAGCTTTTGGGATGGAGACTGCAGACCCTAAAGTTGTAGCCGCAAACCAGCTTAAAGCAAACCCTGAAGAGGTTTTTGCCGCCATAAAATTAATAAATAAGTTCGGGGCGAAGAGAGGAAGCAACGGGATGCCGGAGTTTTTACCTGGCTTGAATTTCGTGCATGGGCTTAAGGGAGAAACTAAAGAAACTTTCAATCTCAATTTTGATTTCCTCCAAAAAGTACTTGATTCCGGTCTGCTCCTCCGAAGAATAAATATTCGGCAGGTTATGGCCTTTCCGGAAACCCCTATCTGGGGAAAGGATCAGCTGGTGCGAAAGCATAAAAAACTCTTTTTGAAATATAAAGCTGAAGTCCGAAAAAAGATTGATTTTCCCATGCTCAAACGGGTGATTCCAACAGGTACGATCCTCAAAGATGTGCTTTGCGAGGTTCGGGAAAAGGATAGCACCTTCGGACGCCAGTTGGGCTCTTACCCTCTTTTAGTTGGAATCCCGGCTCCTCTTCCCTTGTGCCAGTTTCAGGATCTGCTCGTAACCGGGCACGGCATGCGCTCAATTACCGGAATTCCCTCTCCTCTGCAAATAAATTCTGCCCCCCCTACGCTTCTTAGAGAACTTCCGGGAGTGGGAAAGGATAAGGCAAAAACAATAGCTTCCAAAGCTCCCTATGCCAGTGAGGCCGATTTTGTAAAAAGAGTTAAGGATGGAGATAAACTTCTTAAATATATCGAAATTTAAGTTAAGTTTTGAAACATTTAGATTAGTTTAGAAAAGTCAAACTAGGATAGCTTTTTACCGAAAAAACATATAGGTAGTTATAATTATTGGAGTATGCCACCTGCGGAACGCGGGAAAGCGCCTGAGGACTTGTAAACAATAGTTCCAAGAATGAACCAGGAAACCTCTGAGCTTTTACTTGGAGGTAGTTCGCAAATAAAAGCTTAAAGTGATGGGCCTTGAATGAAATTGAAAATCTGAAAAACCTTGCCAAAAATGCGGCCGAAACAATCCGAGCCTCTGATTTTGTACGCCTGATCTCTCATAACGACGCCGACGGGCTAAGCTCAGCTGGAATTATGGCCCGAGCCCTCTCCCGAGAAAAAATCCGCTTCCAGCTCAGCATAGTCGGAAGGCTTGACGAGATTGTGCTTGAGCAAATCCAAAAAAGTACAGCTCCGGGAGAACTCGTGCTTTTCTGCGATATGGGCAGCGGACAATCTGAATTGCTTTCCCGACTTTCGGCCGACATTGTAATCCTTGACCATCACAAGCCTGTGGGAAAATCCCCTGCAAAAGTTGTGGTAAACCCCCACGACGTAGGCATTGAGGGAGCTACGGATATTTCGGCTTCGGGCACAGCTTATCTGGTTGCAAGAGCCCTTGGGGGACCTAAAAATCTTGAGCTTGCAGGGCTTGCAATTGTTGGAGCCGTAGGAGATAAACAGCTTTTCCGAAGCGCCAACGCTTTTATTTTAGAAGAAGCTCTAAAAGCAGGAGTAGTATCTCTTCGAAAAGGGCTAAAAGTAGGAGATGGAGACCTAATTGAGGTTCTGAGTTATAGTCCAGAACCCTTCTTAGATATTACGGGGGAGCCTGAAAAGGTGGAAATATTTCTGGAAATCCTTGGGCTTTCCGGAAATATTGAAAAGCTTTCCGAAGAAGAAATAAAAAAATTGACAAGTGCAGTAGCCCTAAAACTTGCAAAAAAGGCCAGTCCGGAAGCTCTTGAGGCTGTCATTGGAGATATTTTCGTGCTCGAGCAAGAACTGGTTCCCAATGTCTATGATTTTGTCTCCATACTAAATACCTGCGGAAAACTGAAAGTTGCAGGGCTTGCGCTCGCACTCTGTCTGAAAGATCAAACTGTTTTAGAAGAAGTTCAAACCCTTTCAAAAGAACACCAAAAGAAAATGGTGCTTGACATTAAAGCCAAACTAAAAGAAATCCAGAAAGGAGAAAATATCTGGTATATAAACACCGTGGAAGCTTTATCCACAGGCACTCTTGCAAGTACGGTCGTCCGTTATGTACATCCAGAACTTCCTTTTATCTGTGTAAATGAATCTGAAGGAATCCTGAAAATATCGGGGCGGGGTACAAGGGAACTAGTCGCAAAAGGCCTTGACCTTTCTTTTGCCCTTAGGGAAGCCGCAGGCGCTGTTGGCGGAAACGGAGGTGGACATAATGTTGCCTCTGGAGCCTCAATTCCTCTGGGGACCACGGCTGAATTTTTAAGTCTTACGGATCGGATTATAGGAGAACAGCTTCGGAAAAATACAGAAGAAAGACGCCCCTAAAGTAAATGGAGAAATCGGATATGAATATTAAAGGTAGTATTGAGTTTCCTGAACCCTGGGCCCAAGAAAGAGCCAGAAAGATCCTGCAGGCTCTTGCCCCGGACAATCTGCGCAGCATGCAAACTGATCTCACAGGAGATAAAGTTTCAGTCTGTTTCCATTCGGTAAAAATCGGGTCCCTTCTCGCAAGCTTAGATGATTTTCTTCTGAACTTTAAAATTGGGGAAGGAGTTGGAAAAAGCCTCGATCAAAAAACAGATAGAAAAAATTAAGAGCCAGGAGCTCCCAAAAGCTAATAGTATTTTATAGAAGTTTATTGCAATTAACTGCTTCTTGAAAGTTTGTATAATTTTTCAGGAATTAACCGGAATTATTGGTTAATAATAACTAACAAAGAGTTACCGGTAGGGTTTAAGCAAGCTCAAAAATTCCGCTTTATCTCGCGCCAGGCCTTCGACTGCAAGTTCGATCATCAAATTCACAATTCCGTTTGAGAGTTCCCTAAAATCTGTTCTGAGCCCAAGGATAGGTTTGCCTTTGGCATAAGCATAGCCAATTTCCCAGGCCGTGCCTGAGTCTACATCTGTACCATCAAGGACTGCCACAACCAAATCCGAGTTTTCCACGCCTTTTACGCAACGCTCAAAGATAAAAGCCTGAGCTTTGCGTTCATGCTCGATTTTTGCATCCTCGGCATCTTCTTGGGGCAGAAAAACCGAAAATCCTTGGTTTTCAAGCAGGGTTCTTAATTTGCAATTGAATTCAAGTTCCGCGTAAGTGAAAAGCGGGCCTGCAAGATAAATTGTCTTTTTACTCTTCAATTGTATTTCCTCCGCTTTTAAGGGCTTAATTATTTCTTAAAAACCTTCTTTCTAATAGGCAGCAGGAAATGATATAATTTTCTTGTAACCCTTGGCTAAAGGCTTTGAGTTAATGAAGCCTTCAAGGGAGCAAAACTCTTAACTAAAATCCAAGCACAAGAATA
>JAQUFK010000107.1 GCA_028684695.1 Methanosarcinaceae archaeon
GCTCCCTTTGGGGATCCAATTGAGTACAGAGTCAGAGGCTATGGGCTTTCTCTTCGAAAAGCTGAGGCTGCACTGGTTTGTGTAAGGACGCTGGAGGACTAAACTATGGGAAGCAGTATGCCTCTTTCCCTGCTTCCCGAAGGCAAAATTGGAAGAGTCTGTGGAATCAATGCTGGGAAAAAACTTTCCAGAAGGCTTTTTGAAATGGGCTTTGCTCCTGACGTCCCTGTCCAAGTTCAGCGAGGAAACTGCGGAGCCCTTGTGGTTCTGGTAAACGGAATGAAATATGCACTCGGAAGAGGAATGGCCTTTAAAATAATGGTTCGGGACTCTCAGGAGAATGAATAATGCCTGATATCTTTAAATCAAAAAACTCTGGAAAAAAATTAAGAGTAGCTCTTACCGGGAACCCAAATGTGGGGAAAACTTCCCTTTTCAATGCCCTTACAGGCTCCAGGCAACATGTAGGAAACTGGCCCGGAGTTACGGTAGAGAAAAAAACCGGGACTTTAAAACATGAAGGCTTTGAAATTGAAGTCATCGATCTGCCAGGAACTTACAGTCTCACTGCTTATTCTCCAGATGAAATCGTTGCAAGAGACTACATAATAGAGGAAAAACCCGATGTTGTAATCCAGGTCCTAGATGCGACCAACCTCGAACGGAACCTCTATCTAACCACTCAGCTACTGGAGCTTGGAGCACAGGTGCTAATTGCTCTTAACATGACGGATCTTGCCGAAGAGCGGGGAGACTCAATTGATATCCAAAAAATGGAAGAGTTTTTGGAAGTTCCCGTTGTAAAAACAGTTGCAAGAGAGGAAAAAGGAATTCCAGCTCTTCTGGATGCGGTTTTGCGGACTGCAGGCAAAGAGCACGTCCATAAAATCGGTTATGGAAATGCTCTTGAATCAAAAATCGGAGAAATCATGACCCTGCTTTCGGAAGATACAGGGCTCAAAGCTGCCTATCCTCTCCGCTGGCTGAGCGTAAAACTCCTTGAAGGGGATGAAAACGCTTTTGGGAAAATAAAAGGTCGACCTGTAGAATCCAAAGTTCGGAAACTGTTAGATTCTGAAGATATGGCTTTTTTTGAAGCGGAGATGGCCGACCAACGCTATGAAACCATAAGCTGTCTAACAGCTCTTATTTCAAAGAAACCCGAAAGAGTTTTAGAACCTTCCGATCTGATTGACAGAGTGCTTACAAGCAAGAAGCTTGGAATCCCTATTTTCCTTGCCCTTATGTGGGGAGCTTTTGATGTAACTTTCACCTTCGGAACTCCGTTTATGAATATTATAGACAGCTTTTTTGGCTGGCTTTCAGGCGTGGTTTCAACAAATGTTTCTAATCCCTGGCTTTCCTCTTTCCTAGGTGATGGAATTATTGGCGGGGTAGGCTCTGTAATTCTCTTCCTGCCAAACATCTTGCTCCTCTTCCTAATGCTTTCCATTCTGGAAGATAGCGGCTATCTTGCAAGAGCGGCTTTTGTAATGGATAGGCTAATGTATTCGATAGGCCTTCAGGGCAAAGCCTCAATTCCCATGCTTATGGGTTTTGGCTGTACAGTCCCTGCGATTATGGCTACCCGAACGCTTGAATCTCCAAGAGATCGTTTACTCACAATTCTTGTAACCCCCTTTATGTCTTGCGGAGCCCGAATGCCCGTTTATGTGGTTCTTGCAGGCACTTTCTTTGGAGAGTCTGCAGGCTCTGTGATCTTTGCAATTTATATCCTTGGAATTATGGTTGCAATCTTTTCCGCAAAGCTTTTAGGAAGTACGGTTTTGAAAGGAGAAGTTTCTCCCTTTATCATGGAACTTCCTCCCTACAGACTTCCCTCTCCGAAAACAAGCCTGCTGCACATGTGGGAAAATGGTTCAATGTACCTGAAAAAAGCAGGAACCATTATCCTTGCAGGCGTTGTGCTGGTTTGGCTTGCAGCCTCCCTTCCTGTGGGGGTAGAGTATGGAAGCGAAAGCAGCCTTATAGGCAGTCTCGGACATTTCCTCGAACCCCTTGTGGCCCCTTTGGGCTTTGACTGGAAAGTGGCAGTCGCCCTTGTCTTTGGCTTTGTTGCAAAAGAGGTTGTAATAGGGTCTCTTGGAGTGCTTTATGGAGCAGGGGAGGACGAAAGCGCAATCATGGCAGGAATGCAGGCAGATCCTGCTCTTGACCCGGTAATTGCATTCGGACTCATGGTATTTACTCTGCTTTACGTTCCCTGTGTGGCAACTGTTGGAGTAATCAAAAAAGAGACTGGCTCCTGGAAATGGACCCTTTTCTCGGCGGCATACGGAACTACGTTAGCCTGGATTTTTGCCTTCCTGATATATCAGGGAAGTCGTATCCTTGGCTGGACTTGAGGTGAGATAAGAATGGATATTGAAGCTAATTACCAAAAAGAGAAACGCTTTGCACTTGTGCTAGGTAGTCTTTATGCGGCAGCTGGCCTTCTTCAGCTTATCCTGGGAACAGGCCTTGCAGGAATTTTTTTCTATTTAGGCCAGCCAGGTGAAGTTTTGCATGCTGCCCTTTTAGCATTTGCAGATATGCTCTTCATCCCTGCAGATATTCTTGGAGGCTTTGTGCTCCTTGTAGTTGGAGCTACTTTTCTCTCAGGGGCAAAAGAACTTGGAGCAGGAATTTCCGAAGGTAAAGCTTACGTTTATGTAGGTACTCTGCTTGCTCTTACTTTTGCAGTTGTTTATCTGCTTACGCTTTCTGGGAATGCGCTTGATGCTTTTGTGTTGGGAGGAGAAGCCCTTAAAAACTGGAGTTTTCTCTCAGATCTAAAGCCTGGAATTTATCTGGCTGTCCTGGCGCTTCCGGCTTATCTGTCCCGAAAAACTCGTTTTTCTTTGGGAAAGCCAAGTTGGGAGTAATGAAATGTTTACAATTAGGTATGGAAAGCAGCTCCATAAGGAAGGATTACGGTGTTGGGATATAATTATCTCTTAAGGGAATTTATTGCAATAAATTCCCGGGAAAACCTGACTCTAAATGCAATTGCTCGCCGAATGAAGCTGACTCCCGAAGGCCTAAAAAAGTTTTTGGAAGTCATGGAGGCAAATGGAGACCTCAAAAGCTGCAGCTTAGGTGGTTCTGATAAAAGCGCTTCGGGAAGAGCTTTGAAATGCGCAGGCTGTTTGGCCTGCGGCCAATGCTCTGCTTCCCAGGCTCAAAATGGAAAAACTTACTTTCTTACAGAAAAAGCTAAAAAGGCTTTTTTAGGAGGGATTTAAAGAGTTATTATAAACCTGAAACTCAGGCTTGATTCAGAAGGAAAAATTAAAGGCAACTATTAAAGGCAAGTATTCAAAAGTCAGGCTTAATCACGAAGTTCCGAGAGAAACTAAAAATATACCATAACCCTATTAAGGATCTTTCTGGAGTCAAGCCTGAGCTTTAAAACCTGGCTTTTGAGCTTTTTCGAGCTTAAAATAATTCCTTATAATAGTTTTCCTTTCTATGTAAAAAATAGATTGAAATGATTAGAGGGCTCTTTTATGAAAAACTTGGTGGGTGAGGAAAAAATGAATACTTTTTTGTTAACCTCAATTGCATTTTCATTTTTCATAGTCTGTCCTCGAATGGCAGGCATAACAAACGTAATCGCAAATTCCACTGAAACAAACGCCGTTTATGTGGCATTTATTGGAACTTTGATTTCTATTCCCTTAATTGTGGCAATGGTAGTCGTGTTTAAAAGATACGGACTAGTGGCTGCTATGGCTTTTTCGGTACTTACGGATCTTGGGGCCGCTTATTTTATGAAAGAGATAAGTATGAAAGCAGGGCTTGAAACTTTTATAATTTCGCTATTTGTGTTTGTAGGAGTCAAGGTCGCCTCAAAAATCTCAGCCTTACTCTAAACTTCTTTTCTCCTCTTTCAATTCTCGAAGAAATTGAGAGAGGGGGCCTTTTTCTATATATACTGTTATAGCTTTCCCTTAAAGAGCTACCTTTATATTCCTTTTCCAACATATCCGAATAAGATTCGTTAATTCAAAAATGATTCATTTACAGGTTGAAACTTATGGTAACGGAAAGAGATGAAGATTATCTAAAAAGTATAGATTCCATTGTGGAAAAAAAAGGGTATGCAAAAGTAAAAGATGTTGCAAAAGAGCTGGATCTTGGCCCTTCCACAGTCACGGGTATGTTTAAAAAACTTTCTAAAGAAGGTTATATAAACTATGAAAAATACGGGGGAGCGACCTTAACTCCAGAAGGAAAAAAAATTGCTTCTGCAACCAAAGAAATCTATGGCACCCTAAAAGATTTTCTGCTGGCGCTTGGCATAGATGAACAAACTGCCGGAGAAGATGCTTGCAAGATTGAGCATATCCTTAGTTCGAAAACTCTTGGGGCTTTTGAACGGTTTTTGGAATTTTCCAAAAAAGAAGGAGAAGACTCTCTTTGGGGAAAACGCCTCAAGCATTTTCTGGAAAGCGGCAAATATATAGGCCCTGAGCTCGAAGAAAAACGCTGATTTAGGTCCGGTTTAAGTTTTGACTTAGAATTGACTTAGGCTTGAGCCAAGAAAAATCTAAGGCTGATCAAGAGGCTTTTGCAGTGGCAAAACATTTTATAGTACGCAGCGTAAAACCCCTGAAGCTTTAGCGCAGAGGATAGAAGCGTCCCCTTGCCAATTTCCGTATTTAATTCAAAGCATTAATATAATCCAAGTGCACTTTTGTAAATAACTCCTTTGTCCTTTGTGCGATCACACAAATTGATAATTTGTGGGATTTTCAGTGAAACTGGAAAAGAACCAAGCCAAAGGATTTTCAAACGGGCCGTCCCTGGGATGGGGGTCTTCGTAAAGCGGGTCCCACAATTCATTTCCTTCCCGTTAGGTATGGATTGTGACACAAGGTTCCTTCGGGAATCGGTTGGAGGAAGCCGGTCGGTCTTTAGCCGAGTGGTAGTTCACAGAGGAATTCCAATGAAAGTTTCAGTTATCGGTTCAGGCTATGTGGGTCTGGTTACAGCAAGCTGTTTTGCCGATATAGGGCATGAAATTGTTTGCGTGGATATTGACGAGAAAAAAGTAGAACTTATAAATGCAGGGGTTCCCCCAATTTATGAAGAAGGACTTGCCAAACTTTTACAAAAGTATGCTGGTAGCAAGCTCAAAGCAACAACGAACTATGAAGAGGCCGTCCTAAATTCCGATCTTTCTTTCATTTGTGTAGGAACTCCTTCGGATGAAGCAGGTAATATAAATCTTGCAATTGTCAAGGCTGCGGCCAGAAGTATAGGTCAAGTTCTGGCAAAAAAAGAAGGCTATCATGTTGTGGTTGTAAAAAGCACGGTTGTTCCCGAAACTACCGAAAAAATCGTGCTTCCGATCCTTGAAGATGCCTCCGGTAAAAAAATTGGAAAAGATTTTGGACTTGCCATGAATCCGGAATTCCTGCGAGAAGGAAAAGCCATTCGAGATTTTATGGAGCCGGATAAAATAGTCATAGGCGCAAGTGATGCAAAAGCGGGGGCTCTAGTCTCGGAACTCTACAAGCCTCTTGGATGTGAAATCACCTTTACAAAGAACCCAAAGACCGCTGAAATGATCAAATACGTTAATAATTCTTTTCTGGCAAGTAAGATCTCTTTTGCAAATGAGATTGGAAACATCTGTAAAAAATTGGGCATTGACACCTATGAAGTCATGCAAGCTGTGGGAAAAGACTCTAGAATTTCTCCAAATTTTTTAAATTCAGGAGCTGGGTTTGGAGGTTCCTGTTTTCCAAAGGACGTAAAAGCGCTTATTGGAAAAGCAAAGGAAATTGGTTATAATCCTAGCCTTTTGGAAGCTGTAATTTCCATAAATGAGACTCAGCCTCTCCTGATGGTGGCTCTTCTCCAGCAAAAAATCGGAGCCCTTAAGGCTAAGAAAATAGCAGTTCTCGGGCTTGCCTTCAAAAACGAGACTGATGACATTCGAGATTCAAGGTCAATTCCAGTCCTTGCCGAACTTCTCCGTCTCGGAGCCAATGTCTCAGCCTACGACCCCCTTGCAACCGAAAACATGAAACAGATTTTCCCTACAATAAATTACAAAAAAAGTGCAAAAGAAGCTCTTAAAGGAGCTGAGGCTTGTCTTGTGATGACCGAGTGGGCCGAATTTAAAGCCCTGGATTCCGAGTTTGAAGCAATGAAGCAAAAAATAATAATTGATGGGCGCAGAATCATCCAAGCCAAGAATATTGATTATGAAGGCCTGTGCTGGTAAAGCCCTGACATTTTTTCTTTTTTTTTCATTCCATTATTTTTCAGCCTCTTTTTTCTTTTTTCCCAGGCTTTTGGAAAGTTCTTCCTGAGACAAAAGCTCTTTTAGGTACTCAAGCACTGAAGCTTTTATTTCTTCGTTTTTCAGGGCAAAATCCAGAGTAGCTTTTACATATCCTAATCGATCTCCAGTATCGAATCTTTTTCCTTTAAATTCGTAAGCATAAATCTTCTGGCTTTGATTTAGAACTCTTATCCCATCAGTGAGCTGTATTTCGTTTCCCACTCCTTTTTCTGTTGCTTTGATACAATCAAAGATTTCGGGCGTGAAAACATAGCGTCCAATGGCCCCCATTCTGGAGGGGGCGTCTTCCGGAGCAGGTTTTTCCACGATATCCTCAAGAATATAAAGAGATGAGTCTACTGGCCGCCCTTTGATTATCCCATAGCTGCTAAGCTTTGCGTAAGGTACTTCCTCGACTGCAATTGTAGATCTTCCGTATTTGTTAAAGTTATCAATCAACTGAGCCATACAGGGTTTATCGTTTACTATAATGTCATCTCCTAAAAATACTGCAAAAGGCTCCTTCCCTATATGCTTTTCCGCTCTGAGAATGGCATCTCCAAGCCCGTTTGGCTCTTTCTGGCGGATGTAATGGATATCCACAAGCGAGGAGATATCCTGAACTAATTTTACAAGTTCGTTTTTCCCTTTCTGGGCCAGATGCATCTCAAGCTCTGGCGAATCGTCAAAATAGTCTTCAATTGCCCTTTTTCCTCTTCCTGTAACAATGATTAGATCTTCAATTCCCGAGGCTATGGCTTCTTCAACCACATACTGGATTACAGGCTTATCGATGATAGGAAGCATTTCCTTTGGCATGGATTTAGTTGCGGGCAAAAACCGAGTCCCAAGCCCTGCGGCCGGGATGACTGCTTTTTTTACACTCAATGATAAACACTCC
>JAQUFK010000108.1 GCA_028684695.1 Methanosarcinaceae archaeon
TCACGGAAAATTAAAACAATCATGCCAATACATAAAAATAATATACATATTATAGAATTCAGAAAATCTCCGACTTTATCGCTTAAAATATTAGATAATGAATTTATAAGAAATGCATAAAATACTGAAAAGGGGATAACCATTTCATCAGCACTAGATAGATATCTAATAATTTTTTTATCCATTAAAATATCCTCAAACTATCATTTACAATATACCACAATATGATAATGTATAGCACAAATACATATAATATAAAATTATCAAACTATATTTATTTTTGAAAAGTCAAACCTAGTGAATTTTGATGCAAATAATTCCATGAATCTGATTTTTACTCCCTAAACCCATATACAATCTAGAAAGTTATTATAAATGTTTAATTTATTAATTTGAAAATTATAAAAAGACCTCTATATTAAAAAGAGATTTTTTTATTGAAAAATAATTAAACCCTATATAAAAAAAGACTTCCTCAGATATATATATTTTGGGAGAAGTAAACTAAGCGTTTTGGGGATTTATCCCTAAAACATATTTAAATATATTTAGTACATTTTCCCCTGATAAAAATCACTGAAATACCTTTTTGATCAAGTTTTGCTCTGATCAAATCCGAAAGCTCAGCTTTTCCTTTCTTCTCTTCATTTCCCTTAGTCCCCTCTAAATCATAAACCAGGGTATCCGGGACAAGAATTTTAACCAGCGCTTGAAGCTCTGGAACTTTCTGTCCCCCTGTCATTGCCGCAACCTGATTCTCAAGCACAAGCACAAGTACTTCAGCTCCGGTCTGTACAGCGTTCATAAGCCCTAAAATTCCCGAATGGGCAAGAGCAAAGTCTCCTATTACGGCAATTCCTTTTTTCTTAAACCCACAAGCCACAGAAATTGCCGACCCCAGAGCAAAACTCACGTCTACGGCTGCAAGGGGTTTAGGAGCACTCCTAACCGAGCAGCCCATATCCCCAGCCACCCAGACATCCAGCTGCCGTAAAACATGGTACAGGGGAAGGAAAGCGCAGCTCGCACAAATAGAGGTTCGACTCTTTTTTCGGGCTTTAGCATTCTCTGCATCAAAGGGTTTTTCAACCCTCAAATCCTTAATATGTTCAAGCGCGAATTCAAGATGTTCCAAAAGAAGTTGCCCGTAAGGCAGATGGCCTGTCTTTTTCCCGCGAACTTTGCCAGTTATGCAAAGCTGCTCCTCGATAAAAGGCTCAGATTCTTCCGCCACAAGTATAATTTCGTGCTTCTTCAAAAAAGTCCTAATTTTTTTGAAAGGAAGAGGATTTACCAGATTCAAAGAAAGCTGGGATACTTCAGGGTAGTTTTTCAGCCCCTCCGCTACAAGAGCCGAGGCAAAACCCGAAGAAATTACTCCAATTTTAGATTCTTCTTCAGACTCGACTTCCTCAAAACTGGCTCCAACATCCCCTACTATTTGCATTCTGCCTGCTTTAAAGCTGTTCAAGTCCGTGTTTTCAGCTTCGGCTTCAAGGCGAGGATAAACTTTTTCATGGAAATGCCAATGTTTTTCCCGCATTCGAAGCCCCCAAATTGAGGGATCAAACTCTGAAAAAGGCTTTTTTGAAGGAGAAAACCGCTTTATTTTTCCTCTGCTTTCCTCAAGCCTGGCCGTAAGCCTGAGGATTACCGGAATTTTTAATTCTTCAGAAAGGGCATAAGCTCTCCGAAGACTTCGGTAGGCTGTATCCGGATCTTGGGGATCAAAAATTGCAAGTTCAGCAAGTTTTCCGTACCAGCGAGAATCCTGTTCGTTTTGAGAAGCCTTAACTCCAGGATCGTCGCCTGCAACTATTACAAGCCCTGCCCCTATCGTGTGTGTAACTGAAGTTATTAGAGGATCGGAAAGCAGATTCATGCCTACGTGTTTTACAAGCACAAGAGCTCTTCGGCCCGTAGCAGAAGCCCCAAGCGCCAGCTCAAGCGCCACCTTTTCATTCGTAAGCCACTTCGCCTCAACCCCGGAAAACTGGCAAGAATTTTCATTTGCGCTTGTTTCTGACAAAAAGCGTTCCATAAGAGCGGTAATAGGATATCCCGGAACTCCTGTTACAAGCTCAACTCCGCTGTCAAGAGCCGAAAAGAAAAGTGCATCAAGCCCCGTGCATTTCCTCTTATTTTCATCCGGCTTATCCATTCTTTCTTACCTGCTCTCTTTAATCAAAACCTTCAAGCTCAAGCCTGGTGCCTCCAATGAGGGACTCTTTGGGTTTTCCAAACCAGGGAAGAGCAGCAAGAGCTCCAATTACGCCTTTGCCTCCAAGCACAACTTCAACGCCATTTTCCTTTGCACACTTAAGAGCGTATTCTTTTGTAAGCCTTTCATTCCGACAGGCATTGCTGTATTCTCGTAGATTTTCGGCAAAGAAATCAGTGAGAACTACCATTCCGGTTTCGGCTGAGACGCTGTATTTTAAAAGGGCTTTCTTTAAGGCTTCGACAAGTTCCGCTTTTGCCTCTTCATTTACGCAGCCGAATTCAAGGACTGTAGACATGCAATTCTGGGTCTTTTCCGGAACTGGATAAAGCTGGACAAGAGAATGAGAAAGGTATACGCAAGCTGCAGAATCAAGTTCTCTTGCTATATTGTGCGTAAGCGTCCAAGTGGCTCCCGTTTCCTTAGAGTCCGTATCGTCTATACCTATGAGTACGCGCTTTCTTCTCGGAAGCACGATAGTGCCTTTTGCACAGCGCTCTCCTCCGGATTCGGAAATATCATAGCGTAAAACCCCTTCCGCAAAGGCCCTGCACCGGGTAGCTCCAACTCCTCCCCCTCCAAGGCCCGCATAAGTTATCGCAACTTCATCCCCTTCAACGATTACGGATTCGATTCCAGCAGCAGCTACGGAAGATTTCAGTTCAAGATTAGAGGTTCCGGTTTTTAAAAGATAGCGGATCAGATTTCCGTTGGAGCGAGTTCCAAGAACTAAAGGAGCTTTTGCATAATGATGAAGAGACCAGCAGGATCCACTATAACAGTTGGAATGCTCAATAAGCTCCGCATACTCGTTCTTTTCGTCGCAAACCACATAGATAGCCCTATAAGGCACGGTATACGGATCTTCAAGCGTGATTTCTTTTGTCTGCCTGTTGTCCTGCGTACAGGCATTTCTGTGTTTTGTAATGCCGAAAACCTCCTTAATCAAAGCAAATGCTGAGTTTTATAAGTGTTTATCTGTCCGAAATAGTGATTTCTGGAAGGCCTTTTGTAAATAATAATTCCCATAAAAGGATGAGAAACCAAAAGAAAAAATCTCGAATTTTCAGAAATGCCCATTCCTTATAAATATATATAGGTATCGGAAATTTTGAGAGTACCAAAGAAAGTATGAAAATTGAAAAAGATAGCCTATTTCAGATTTCAGGAAAAAAAGTAAAATGAAAACAGAGTATAAATTAATTTTAACTTGAGGAAGGAGCTTTAAATTTTACATTTACATTACATTTACATTACATTTACATTTACATTTACATTACATTTACATTTACATTACATTTACATTACATTTACATTACATTTACATTACATTTACATTACATTTACATTACATTTACATTACATTTACATTATATTTACATTACATTTACATTACATTTACATCACATTTACATCACATTTACATCACATTTACATTTACATTTACATTTACATTTACTTTTTATTTTGATTTACCCTGAAGCCTTCAGCGTACGAAGCCTTCGGCTTTTAAGCTCACATATCGGCCTTCTCCAATAATAATATGGTCAAGCACCTCAATCCCTAGTAGTTTTCCTCCTTCGACAAGTTTTTCGGTGACAAGAATATCTTCCCTGCTTGGATTAGGATCCCCTGAAGGATGGTTATGGATCATAATAACAGATGCGGAAGATTCCATAAGTGCGGACTTGAAAACTTCGCGGGGATGGACAATACTTGCATTGAGACTCCCTATAGATACAATATCTTCTTTTAAAATTTGGTTTTTTGTATCCAGACAAAGACTCACAAATCTTTCTTTTTTCTGTTCTCGCATTTTTGGATACATGAAGGCGTAAACGTCTCTTGGAGATCGGATCTTTCGTTTTGGCTCCTCCGTATAAGTCTCAAGCCTGCGAGAAATTTCAAAAAGAGCCGTAATCTGAGAGGCTTTGGCTTTGCCTATCCCGTGAATTTCCATAAGCTTTGAAACATTTGCAAGACTGAGCTGTCTGAGACTGTATTCTGAAAGGATCCGGGCACAGAGCGAAATTACATTTTCTTCTCTTGAGCCCGTTCTGAGAATAATGCTCAGCAACTCCGCATTTGAAAGCGCCTCCGGCCCATATTTCAAGAGTCTTTCTCTTGGCCTTTCCTCCTCCGGAAGATCGCAAATTCTTACCTTGGGTACCCCCGTACTAATTTTAGCTCCCATGAGATACTGTATGACATTGAAACATTATAAACAATGCCACATCTTATAATTTTAGAAATATCTCCCCATAAAAAGGGCTCCGCCCCTTTCTTATATATGAAAAAACATAAGCCCTTTTAATGAAGGTAATCTCCGTAGTAGGTTATAAAAAATCCGGCAAAACCACCCTTATAAACAACTTGGTCCGGAAACTTTCCGAATTTGGCTCGGTTGGCACGGTAAAACACGTCCGAGAACCGAGATTTGATTTTGAAAGTACGGATACAGGCAAGCATTTTGACGCTGGGGCCGATATGGTTGTAGGGCTAACAGATACGGAATTTGTGACAATTTCCGGAAAGCCTAACCTGGAAAAAGCTCTTGACGCTCTCTGTGATGCAGGGCTTGATTTTGCATTGGTTGAAGGTTTTAAGAAGGCACCACTTCCGAAAATCGTGTTAGGGGATCTAGATATCGAGGAAAACGCCCTTATGCGCCTTCCCGAAAAGCCTGAACTTAAGGAAGAGGGCGAATATTCTTTAGTACAGTTAATTCTTGCCCAGCCAGATCGCTTTACCCTCAACTCCCTTATAAAAAAGATCCGATCCAATCCGAAAATCCGACATGCTGGAGCTATCGGGACTTTTACCGGACTTGTAAGAGAACTAGAGGAGGATAGGCAGACCGAAAAGCTCGAGTTTGAAAAGTACGAGCCTGAAGCTTCCAAAATCCTAGGGAAAATCCAGCAAGAGCTAAAGCAAAAGGAAGGCGTCCTTGAAGTGCTGATTCATCATAAGATTGGAGTTCTTAAAGCTGGAGAAGATATTGTTTATATTGTAATTGCCACGACCCATAGGCAAGAGCTCTTTTCAGCCTTAAGCGAAGCCATTGAAAGAGTTAAGGCTGAAGCACCTATTTGGAAAAAAGAGTTTACGGAAAAAGAAACGTTTTGGGTCCACGACCGGAAACAGGCCTGAAAAGAAAAAAAGCGGTTGAATTTTTATGAACGCAAAAACAGAAAGAAAAAGGATCGGATCAGCCCGAAGTGCAATTATCCTGGCTGGAGGGCGGGGGCGTCGAATGGGACTGCTTGAAAAGGCCTTGCTGGAATTTAAAGGAAAAACCCTACTCGAAAAGCTTATTGAAACTCTTTTTCTCTCCGTGGAGGAAATCATTGTCTCAGTCCGGGACAAAACCCAGCTGGAAAAACTGACTCCAGTTCTCAAAAAATTTCCGAATTCTAATCTCCGTGTTTGTTTTGATACCAGAAAAGACCTTGGTCCTCTCGAAGGACTTCGAGCCGGCCTCCTTGAGGCCAGCTACGCCTACGTTTTTGTCTGTGCTTGCGATATGCCTTTTATAAACCCAAAGGTTGTGGATTTCCTTTTTGAAAAAGCCAAAGGACACGACGCAGCTCTTCCCCGATACAGCTCAAAAAAATATGAATCTTTGCATGCGATTTACTCAAAAAAGCTGATTCCGGAAATCGAAAAAGCTTTTGAGAGGGGAGAGAGGTTTGTACTAGCTCCGGTATTTAAGCTTGAGGATCTGGTTTATGTTGAGGTTTCGGAGATCAGGAAAATAGATCCTGAATTGCTTACTTTTGTGAATATTAATACGCTTGAGGAGATAGAAAAGCTTTAGAGAAAAATGCAGGGTTAAGCCCCTCAAATTAAAATTAAACAGACCCAAAAAAAGATATCGGGACAAACCCCAGCTAAAACCCCAAATTCAAAAAAATTCAAGAAAAAATTACTGCAAGAAATCCTTTATTTCAAATTTTACTTTTCGGCTTTCAAGCTCTTTTCTTATCTCTTCCGTAAAGACGCCAGGCCCTTTTACATGCCTGTGGTGAAACTCCTTAACTTTTCCGGGCTCTCCTCCAACACTTGTAATTTTTACCCCACAGGAAGGACTTTTTGGAACCCCGAGGATTTTAATTTTGACGCCCTCATTTGCCAGTTCCTCTATCAAATCGGCAAAAGGCTTGAAAACTTTCCGGCAAAAACGCCTATAGGGGGTATTATCAAGCTGAGCTTTCGTAATTTCCCTGCGCTGCAGCCCCAAATACATAGCTTCAGGACAGGGAAGCTGGATTACAAACCTACCCTTAGGATCAAAAAGGGGGGCCGTTTTTACACCTTTGACTTTAGAAAGAGGATTTAAAAGACAGTGTCCAACCACAAACACTTCTTTTGGAGAATCCGATTGGATAAAGGAGTTTTCCGAATCTGCAGAGCTTTTTTTATTTTCTTTACATGTTATATTTTCCTTACATATTATATTTCCTTCACCTTCCTTACAGCTCATACTTTCCTTATTATTACAACTAGATTGACTGATATAATTATCTGAAACTTCTCTTTTGCTCATGCTTTTACCTCATATTATTTTTGAAGCTAATCTTTATTTCAGGCTTTTTTTGGATTTAGAAAATATATATTTTTTCCAAAATATTTAGGGGGTTTAGAAGAAAGAATATATATCTACATTTTGCATATTATCAAAAAATAATTTCTCTAATTTTTGAATCAGTTGAGGCAAGCCTCACAATATATTTTAGTATTATGATCAATCTTTATTCATCGGAATTACAGTAATAAGAATCACAGTAATAAAGTACTCCCAACCCGGAAGGATTTATCACATGCCAGAAGACATTGGAACAATAATCAATAAAGGTATCAACACCTGGGTTCGAAACCTTAACATCTG
>JAQUFK010000109.1 GCA_028684695.1 Methanosarcinaceae archaeon
CTTTGTAACCTCGGCCGCAGTTGCAGTCATCGGAATTGGCTTTCCCTTTGTGAGTACAGGAAAATAGAGTTCAAGGGCTCGCTTCGTACTAACTTCGTCAATTCCTCCCACGATTCGATCGTGCTCTCTTATATTTTTAAGAAGGCGACCTACCATGACCCGTTCTGGAGCATGAGCCAGAGCAAAATCTATTCCGGCCTTCAGGCCCGACTCTTCCTCCAGGATCTGCTTTGCCATCCCTTCCGTAGTTCCCGGAGTAATTGTAGATTCAAGCACAACAAGCATCCCGGGGCTCAGATATTTTCCAACATTTCGAATACCTTCAATAAGAGCGGAAAAATCCGGAGTCAGATCTTTGGGATTTGCAAAGGGCGTCTGGATTGCAAGGGTTACAGCGTCAAGTTCGGAAATCCTTGAAAAATCGGGGGTGCACTCAAACTTTCCAGCCTCTACAACTTTTCCGATAAGCTCTTCAAGGCCGGGTTCTTCTCCTTTAAGCGGGCTTTCCCCGCTGTTTAGCATGTCGATTTTGTAGCCGGAAGTTTTTGAGTTTCTCTGGAAGCCCAGAACTTTATCAAAACAAGGGGCGTCCGCAAACAGGACCGCAGCAGGGATTCCCACATAGCCCATGCCAAGGACTCCTATTTTTTTTATCGGCCCTCGCTCTTCAAGGAGTGTTTCTAATTTACTCATACATACCACACTTTTTGAAATTATTATTATTATTATTATTATTATTATTGTTTTTATCCGTAATTTGTGCTTTTACCGAATGAAAAGGAAAGGAAAAACGATAAACAAACAAATATAGCTGTAAAAATACCCAGGATTAAATTTCAATCAACTTTTCTTCCTTATAGGATTTGATGGCCCCTTGAGCTACTTCTAAGGCATGCTTGCCGTCTTCGCCAGTAGTGAGAGGAGCTTTTCCTTCAGCTACACAGCTTATAAAATGCTTTAACTCATTCATCAGAGGTTCACTTTTTTCCACTTTGGCTTTTCGAATCCAACTGCTGTCGTGGACTTCCACAGTCTGATCAATGTAGTCTAGGTAAGCTACACCCTTTACCCCAATTGCAGAAAGTTTTCGGACTTTATGAGGAGTCAGCCAATTAGTCTCAACTACTCCTGCAAATTCATGGTCCAAACGAAGAAGGATTGAGGCATGATCTTCAAAAGAATGGATGTCAGCTCCAGCTATTGCAT
Source organism: Methanosarcinaceae archaeon (assembly GCA_028684695.1). GTDB lineage: Archaea > Halobacteriota > Methanosarcinia > Methanosarcinales > Methanosarcinaceae > JAQVBP01. The sequence goes on from JAQUFK010000109.1 coordinate 1,207, forward strand.
AAACGCTGTTGATTTTTCGGCCATAGAGATAAGAGATAATATCAATGTCATGGACTCCTATATCCAAAATCACGCCAACATCTCTAATTCTTGGATTGTAGGGCCCAACTCTTCTTGTTGATATGGAAACTATTTTTCCGAGCTGACCTGCATCAATTATTTCCTTAAGTTTAATAACCGCAGGGTTAAAACGCTCGATATGACCCACCATAAGAACTTTTCCAGCTTTTTTTGCGGCTTTGATCATCAGTTCTGCGTTTTCAAGAGTATCGGCGATTGGTTTTTCCACAAGGACGTGCAGCCCAGCAGAAAAAGCGTCAAAAACTACCTGTTTATGTAGTTTGGTAGGCACCACTACACTTACCGCATCAAGCCCTTCAGAAAACATTTCCTTATAGTCTGTAAAAGGCTTTGTGCCGTATTCGGCAGCCATAGCCTCTACTCGATCTCGATCTACATCCGAAATTCCCGCAAGTTCCACTCCATCCATTTCACTGTAAATCCGAACATGGTTTTTTCCCATGGCCCCGGTTCCTATTACGCCTACCCTTATCAAATTATCAACTTCCCAATTATTACTACATTTCATACCTGAATATACTTTCAGTTTTCAATTCTTAGCGTAAAAAGCTTTAATAGCAGCTATAATCTTTTCTAGCTCGACTTTAGAAATTCCCGGATGTACAGGCAGAGAAAGAACTTCTTTGGCCGCTTTTTCAGAAACTGGCAGATTATCCTCGTATCCGAGTTTTCGATAAAGAGGTTGGGTATGAATTGGCGTTGGATAATGCACTCCAGTTCCGATATCCTGTTTTCTGAGATAAGCTGCCAACTCATCTCGGTTTTCAGCCCGGATTGTGTACTGGTGAAAAACATGAGTGCAGGCTGCCTTTATCAGGGGCAGCTTTACTTCTTCTACGCTTTTCAAACCTTTGGAAAGCAGTTTTGCATTCTTCTGTCTGGCTGCGTTAAAGTTATCAAGTTTTTTAAGCTGCACAAGCCCAAGCGAAGCAGCAAGATCAGTCATACGTAGATTAAAGCCTAGCCTCTCGTGTAGGTAGCGCTGGCTTGAGCCATGAGCCCGGAGCATTTTTGCTCTATTTACAACCTCTCTATCCCCAGTTGTAAGCATGCCGCCTTCCCCAGTCGTCATGTTTTTGGTTGGGTAAAAACTGAAGGTTCCGGTCCCAAAACTTCCCACTTTTTTTCCAAAATAAGAGGCTCCATGAGCCTGACAAGCGTCTTCTATGAGCAAAAGCTTGTGCTCTTCTGCAATTTCCAAAAGGGCTTTCATTTCGGCAGGATGCCCGTAGAGGTGAACCGGAACAATGGCTTTTGTTCGAGGAGTGATTTTTTCCTGAATTTTTGCAGGATCTATAGTATAGGTTTCAGGATCAATATCTGCAAAAATCGGTTTTGCTCCTGTATAAAGAATACTGTTTGCAGTTGCGATAAAGCTAAAAGGACTTGTAATTACCTCAGCTTCTTTTCCGATCCCCTGGGCAAGTAAAGCAGTATGAAGGGCGGCTGTCCCTGAATTTACGGCAACGGCATATTCCGAGCCCGTATATTCTGCAAAAGCGCATTCAAACTCTTCTACTTTTGGGCCTTGAGCAAGCATACCCGAACGCAGAACTTCTGTAACGGCATCGATTTCTTCTTGGTTAAGCTGTGGTTTTGCAATAGGAATCATATATGAGCTCCCAGCTCTTATTCTAATACTAAGCCTAAGGGCCGCATTTCGAGATAGTTTAAGAAAGTGGTCTTGAGCGATAAGGAAGTAACGCAAGTTCTTTTTCCAATGGTTTCACAATATTATTTTAGATAGTATTTAACTGTTTCAGCTCTGCAGGTAGATCCCGGATTTTTGCAGGGGCTCCCAAAGCTAGCTTCCAGGGAGGAACATCTTTTGTTACCAGAGCCCCTCCTGCAACCATTGCCCCTTCTCCTATTTCAACATCCGGAAGCAGTGTCGCATTTGCTCCAATGGAAGCGCCTTTTCTCAGCACGGGACCTTTTAGTTTATAGGCTTTGCGAAGAGGATATTTATCATTGGCCAAAACGGCACAAGGGCCTATAAAGACATGAGCTTCGATCAATACATTTGTAGGAATATAGACATTACCCTGAATACTGACATTGTCTCCTATGCTAACGTTTCCGTCGATAAGCACGTTGCTGCCTATAAGCACATTTTCCCCTATAACCGTATTTTCCCGGATCATCACATTATGTCCGGTTTTGAAATTTTTACCTGTTTTTACATTGGAAAAAATAGTAGTATTTGGTCTTATGAGAGCCCCGGGCCCTATATTACATCCTGGAAACTCAAAATCTTCGATTTCTTTGTTCTGTTCAATAATTTTCATCAGGATTCCGTGTTCAGGATAGCCAAGAATTACGTTTTCCAGAACAATGGAATTTTCCCCGAGCACGGAAGTCCCGTAAATTTTGGAAGAATGGTCAATTCTGCTGCTGGTAGGAACCATTGAATTCACCCTTGTATAGTTAAAAAACCCACATAGTATTTGCAGGGGATACGCATTTGCTCAGAGAATAATATTTAAAAGTAGTTAAAGCTAAGCTTTGAAAATTAAAAATTAATACAATAAAGATTCTTTTATTAATTTATGAGATAGATTTTCTCTTACAACATTCAAGCTAGAATGGCATTGAAAAGACTTTATAATAGGAAAAAATAAGGCCTCAAAGCCTGACTTTGGTCTCTTAGGAGTTTAGCCTTCTTGCGGGGCCTTTTCCGACCTGGATTTTTTCTTAAAGCTTTGCAAGTAAAAGATCCCGATTTAACTTGGCTTTTCCATATTCAGGGTCAAGCTCAAGGGCAGTTTCAAAAGCCTCCAGGGCTTTTTTGTAGCCTCCAAGTTTTTTTAAAACAATGCCTTGGTAATTCCAAGCCTCTGCATTTAAGGGATTTTTTGCAAGCGCAAGCTCAAAGGGTTCCTCGACCCTCCCGTCTTTCCCTCCTACAAGCTTGTCTTCAAAGCCACGGACAGCTCCCAGATAGTACTTCAAACTATAATGTGCAAGGCTCTTTAGCTCCAAGCTCCTTTCTCTTTCGGAAGAGAGCTTTGCAACCTTGTCAAAAGCCTCCAGGGCTTCATCAAATTTTTCAAGGCTTAAGAGAGCAAAGCCTTTCATTTCCCAAGCTCTGACTTCCTCTGGGCTTTCCCTAAGTTCATCCTCTGCTTTTTTAAGCAGCCTTTCATATCTTTTCTCCGACAAGCGAGCCGAAAACCCTCTTTTAAGGCCGGCCCTGGAATTTATCGGAACTTTTCCTTGTCTATGCACACCCCGAACCTTCAATGCTTTTCCTCTCCTCATTCCCTCTTTTAAAATATACCCTATGAAAAGCAGGCCAGCTAGTTTTCCGAAATTCTTTTCCAAACCTAGCCTGTTTTCTAAAGAGAGTTTACATATATATTGGGAAGAGGAATTACAAAAAAGAATCTGTTTGGCTAAAGTTTAGCTGCGAAGAAATTCACTTTCCGGAAGGAAGTTTAAGAATAAGCCGGACATTTTTTAGAGTCAGATCTTTTATCAGAAGAGGATTGGGCCTAAAGCCTTTTATTTTAAGACTTTCAATATGCATATCTTTTATTTTAATGACTTTTGTTTTTACGGGTTTTTCGTCCATATTAAAAAATAGAAGGATTTATAAATAAAGCTTTTCCGGCTCTTTAAGCGGAATTACACTTTCCGGATAAACTCCGTAATATTACTTTGAGAAGTGGGGCAAGAATTTCTACTAGGGCTTCTAGGGCTACTAGGACTTGAAACGGAATTTAATGCCGCAATACAGCTTAAAATTTCAGGAAATGTCTGAAGCTGAAAATCTCCTTTATGTTCAGGTTTTTCATTTTCATGAAAGTTCCGATCTCCATAGGCTGCATAAACCGTTTTAAAGCCAAGTTTTTTTGCTGGATTTATATCCCGCCTAAGACTGTCTCCTACAAAAAGAGCAGCTTTGGCTTCTACGCCAAGTTTTCTCAAGAGAAAACGAAAGGGATAAAGGTCGGGTTTTTTCCGGCCCGTCATATCAAAGGAAACAATTTCGTCAAAATAATTTTGAAGTTCAACTTTTTTGAGCCTAGCAAGGGTATGTTTTTTATCGGCATCAGTCAGGACAGCCAATTTCAGATCCGTTTTTTTCAGAACTTCAAAAGTGGGTTTAACTCCAGGATAAAGCTTGAGGCTCTCAAGCTTTTCTCGCTCGTAAATGAGCCTGCAGATCTTATAGTATTTGGCCGTAAAAAGAGCATTGTCCTGTAAAAAATCCCTAAGATTTTCATGGGACTCAAATCCGTAGGAGTCTCTCAGAAAATACCTAAAAAGAGATTCCGCATCTTCCGAAACGGAATTGCCCTCCTTTTCAAGGTAGTTGAGGATCTGCGCGCAAGCTTTCAGCTTTGCCTCTACAAAATCAAAAAAAGTATTATCCATATCAAAAATCACAGCCTTAAGAGGCCCATAAAAATTATTATCCATGCTTTCTTTTATCCTTTCGATTTTTTTTGACCATTCCGGAAAGGAGGAATTTGCTTATTGAGATAAACAACGGCAAACTTAAATGTATTATGCCAGTGAATATCAAATCCAAGAATCAAACCTTAAATATTAAATCGAATTATTTATAAAATTCCCAAAAGTTCCAAGTTCCCAAAAATAGAAGTTTATCCCTTAAAAAATTAAGAAATAGCAAATGATTAGGAAATTACAACATGAGCTCAGATAAAAAGAAAGAAAAGAGTTTTGGAAACGAAGCAAAAAGCGCAAGCAAAGGGAAGAATTCCCCAGTAAAAACTTCAGAAGCAAAATCGAAGTATCCTCAAAAAAAGGAGGCAGAAGAAGTAACAGAAGAAGAGGTAGCCTCCGAATGGAACGGCTATGGGCTTGACCTCATAAAAATGGGAAAATACAGGGAAGCAATTTATGCTTTTGACAGAGCCATAGAACTAGAACCTGAAAACATCTATCTCCTGAACAACAAAGCCGTAGCCCTTGAGGGACTTGGAGACTTTAAAGGAGCCTTAAAACTTTATAAAAAAGCCGTTTCAATCAACCCTCAAGACCCCGATCTCTGGAACAACATGGCTTTTTCTTGCTCTCAGGTTGGAGAGCTTGAGCAGGCTGTGGAAGCTTACGCAAAAGCTCTTGAACTTTCTCCAGAGTACCCCAACGCTTGGTACGGAAAAGCTTTGAACCTCAGCCAGCTTGGCAGGCCAGAGGAAGCCCTTGAAGCTTTTGAAAAAGTGCTATTAGAAGTTCCCGATTATAAGGAAGCTTGGGTTGGAAAAGGCATAGTGCTTGGGCAGCTCAGGCGTTTTGATGAAGCTCTAATCGCCTATGACAGAGCAATTGAGCTCGATCCTGAATTTTCCGAAGCCTGGTACTACAAGGGCGTGGACATGGACAATCTGGGCAGCCCAAACCTGGCTCTGAAAGCCTATACAAAAGCCCTTGAGCTTGACCCTGAAAATGACGATGCCTGGAATAACAAAGGAATAGACCTTGAAAATCTTGAAAGGTACGAAGAGGCCCTTGAAGCTTTTGAAAAGGCAATTCAAATCAAGCCTAAAAAAGCCGACGTTTGGTACAACAAAGGCTTTACCCTGACCAGGATGCAGAAATTTGAGGAAGCCGTGGAAGCCTATAAAAAAGCTGTGGAACTTGAACCATCCTACCTTGAAGCCTGCACAAGCCTGGGTTTTATTCTGGCCCAGCTCCAGCGTTTTGAAGCAGCTCTTTCGTATTATGAAAAAGCCCTTGCACTTGATTCAGAATCCGCTGATTCTTGGTTTGGAAAAGCTGTCTGCTTAAGCCACCTGGGCCAAATTGAAGAAGCGGATGCAGCACT
>JAQUFK010000004.1 GCA_028684695.1 Methanosarcinaceae archaeon
AGGATCAGCAGCTTCTACCTTTCCTTCGCTATTGAGAATATAAAGCTGGCTTTCGGGTTTTGAAGGACTCATAAGAGCCTCGACTTTTTCCACTTCTTCAAATGCTTCCTTAAGGGCCCTGAGTCCTTCACTTTCATTTTCAGCAAAAACCTTGACTGTGATTTCGGTGTTCATAATACTGCGCGTCTGCTGAAGCGGCAGCAGTTCAGGCTCTGGGGCAGAGCCTGAAAGTTTTTCTGGGATTTCTTCTGTGATTTCGGGCCTTTCAGAAGTTATACAGCCTGAAAGCAGAGCCGCTGCCATAATAATCAGTAGAAATAAGGCTGAGAATCTTGTTTTTATCCTTGTCATTCTTTGTGCCTACTCTCTTTTTAGGAGGCCGGTTTCAGCAAAAAATTTGTGAGTTCTGCTTCCTATTAAATTTTTCTATTTTTATTTGGTCTTTTGCGCATACACAAACGCTTAAGCTGCCTATCTGTATACATTTTTGTATACATGTCTTCTTTTTTACAGAATTTTCATTCGATTTCTTAATTAATATATTTTTGATATTTTAGCAGATCCATTCAAAAGTATATATAATGATCCGTAAAGAATTTTCCCTACTAGTTATATTCATACAAACTGTTTTGCTCGCCGGAAACCTCTTTCCGATAACGCCTTCCGTGCTTATTTATCACGGATAATCATGTCATTTTTAATAGGTTAATTTTATATATTAATACAGTATATGATTTTATTATATTAAGTATATTTTATATTTTTATGAAATATACACTATAGGATATATTAATAAGATATATTTTTATCTTCTTTATTCTATAATATAAATAATTTCCAAAATAATTTCGAAAGAAATAAGTATTACCTCAAGTAAACCTTTTTCCTAGAAGTGGAATTCACCTTTGTTTTTTAAAAGTAAATGAAGCGCATCAAACAAAAAATGAAAAAGCTGGTGATCAAAAAATTGGATAAGTTTTCAGGCTGCCAGAAGGTCAGGTTAGTCTCTATGCCAATTCCTTGTTCGCTAGCTTTCCCTTAAATCCTAATTAATCTCTTAATAACTTTCGTCAAATTATTGTGTAATTTCCCTAAAATAGTAGTTTAATATCAGAATTCCTTTCCCTCAAATTATCCTTAATTTGGAATTTATTTACATCCCTTTATTTTTGGGATATGTCTCTTCCAAAAGCGGAATGATTCAGCAGTTTTCTGCCTGTCTCTTATCTGTCCCTTTGTCTGTCTCTTATAGTAGCCAGGGCTTGTCATCCCTTTGTCTCCTAGGTTACACATATATCAATTATTTGTATAGTATTTCTCTTACTGAAACTGAAATCTGGATAAATTATTGAAATCCGGATAAGGTGTTGAAAAGAGCTTTTGCCCATCAGGCAACATGAAATATCAAAAATAAAGAATGTGGTCGTTATGAATAGGTTAAATCTGATGGTGTCGGGAGTCGCGGTGTTGCTCCTTGTGACTGCAGTCGGATATACCTCCCTTGGCTTTAGTGGAAATGATCCGATTTCAACCCACTATATGACAAAAGGGGAGTGGTCCGACGAGGTTTGCGGAGTCTGCCACTACGGTGTCTATGAAAAAGTCAATAATTCTTATCATGTACAGGTTGACATGGCCCGCTGGTCTCCCCTCACAAATTTTGATCTTGAAACGTCCGGAAAGGATGCTTGGGTTGAGGAATTTGGAAAATATCACCCAGGCGGAGGTCCACTTGCGGAATACGGGGTCCAAGTCGATTGCATGATGTGTCATGAAGGTTCTGGCCTCTATAATTTTGAGGCAAGAGCGGAAAAAATAGCAAGCGGAGATTATGAAAACGCAAATCAGGCTGGAATGGCCGAAGCAAGCGCCAAAGCTCAGAAAGACGGGCTTCGCCTTTCGGTCTACAGCGCCGATTTCCTGACTCCCTATCCTCTGCTAATAGCTTTTCATGATGCAGTAAACGGCGTTCCCAGTGCCACTTCCTGCTCCGAACAGTGTCACATCCGGGACGTGCCCCTCCGGGCCGTTGCCTGGGGAGATGAAGCCTTCTACATCGAGCACGACGCTCATGCCGAAGAAGGGGTAGAATGTGCAGAATGTCACCATACAGAGGCTTACATTATAACCTCGGATCACCAGTTTGGACGAGGCAACGTCTCCGATACCCCTGACCTGCCAGAGAGCCACTTTGATGAGAGCATGAGAAGCTGTGACGACAAAGCCTGTCACGCCGGCATCTCTCACGGGCCCTTTGCAGATTCCCATACGGAATTCCTTGACTGTACATCCTGCCATATTCCGATGCTTCCAGGCGGAGAACTTCCGGGAGGAAAGCCCCTTAAAGCCTTCAGCTGGCAAAACGGGGAACGAGAAGATGTTTTCTGGGAAGAAGATTTCCAGCCTGTCCTTGCTTGGACTAATGGAAGCTTTGGAGATGTGCTCCCAAGTGTTGATGCCCGAAACGACAGCAACGTAAAACTTGCTCCCTTCAACAAAATCAAGGGGACCTGGTGGGATTCAGGCACTGACCCGGAGGTTTTGGAAAACCCGAATACCAGCATTTCTATAGGAAAGGCGATTCCGGTTCTGCACGTGAAAGCTGCAGATGCCAATGGCGACGGCAAGGTTACGCTTGACGAAATGCAAGGTTATGACGCTGATGGAGATGGCAACGCGGATTATCCAAATGCCGTTCTTAGAAGCGTTGAGCTCTATTATCAGGTTTCTCACAACATTGTAAGCAATGAGGTGGGCATGGCTAAACCCTTGACCTGTAAAAACTGCCATGGTAGCGAAGCTGTAATCGACTGGGCGGCTATAGGATATCCTGAAGGCGATCCTGGAGGCGAGTCAGCTGCTGTGAAGAGCATCGGGGTGAGCTACCCGAAAAAACCGAGACCTAAAGAGGTTGAGAGGGAGTAAATGGGAGGTGTCTCACTTGAGTGATGTAATCAAACTGAATAAACTGCCTGAAAGGGTAATTCTCCCTTTAAAACAACATGATGGGATTGCCTGCGCTCCTTTGGTCAAAAAAGGCGATGAAGTTCACCTTGGCCAGAAGCTTGGGGACTGTAAGGGAAGCGAGCTTGCCTATATTCATTCCCCTTACTGTGGAAATGTAGTTGCTGTTGAGGCCAGACCCGCGCCCGGGGGAAAAAGCGTTCTTAGTGTGGTCCTCGAACCTGTGGAATGTACGGAAGCTCCGGAATTCGTGCCTGAAAAAGAGGCTCCTCCTTCCAGATTAATGGAAATTATCGAGGCTGCAGGTATTGTCGAGTACTATGAAAAACCAACCTATAAAATCTTAAAACCCGGTCCCTTAATCGACACGCTGATCCTAAATGCTACCTTTCCCCTGATCACCAGAGCCTACCTTCCTTTCCTTGACAAAGTTCTGGAAGGCTTTCAGCTTATGCTGGAAGCCGGCGGAATTTCAAAAGGGGTAATCGTGCTCAGAGCGGATGATAAAGAATCGATTCAGGCTTTTAAAAAAGCCAGCCTTAATGGAAAACCCCTTCCAGTTGCTCCGATTATAGGAAAACGTCATGCTGATTATTACTTTGAGGATACAGACTCAGACCTCATAGCCCTTGTCGCAGGCAAAAAAACCTACACTCCTACAATGATGAACCTGCTTTCAGCTGATGTTATGGGTCGGAGCCTTCCCTTAGGCTATAAGCCTGAGGATGTGCATCTGAGCATTTGCGGAGTCAAATCGGCAAAAGCCGTATATGATGCCATAAAAGAAGGCAAACCCTATCTTGAAAACGCCGTTACAATAACCGGAGCTGTAAACAATCCAAAAAGTCTCTTTGTTAGGTTTGGAACTCCTGTAAAGGACGTTATTGAAGCCTGCGGCGGCTACAGAGGAGAGCCTGGGAAGCTTATAATTAACGGCTCCATGGGAGGGGTGGCCGTTTACACGGATGAAGTGCCCATAGTCAAGAATACAACAGGCATTGTTGTCCAGGCCAAAGAAGAGGTTCTAAGGGATGAGGCTATGCCTTGTATTCACTGTGCTCGTTGTGTGGATGCCTGTCCTGTAAACCTTTTGCCGGGCAGGATTGCGGTTATGGCGGATTGTGGAATGTATGAAAAATGCGGGGAATACTATGCCCTAAGCTGCATTGAATGCGGAGAATGCGCCGCAGTCTGCCCTGCAAAAAGACATCTAGTCCAGCTTATCCGCTATTCAAAACTCCAGCTTCAGAAGATGAACGAAGCTAAAAATGCGGAGGTGATAGAATGACTCAATTTACAATTTCGCCCCCGCCTCACAGAAGATCGAAGATTTCAGTAAAGAGCCTCATGTACGGAAGAATAGCTGCTTTGCTTATCGTAGGAGCAGCTTCGCTTCTTTTGTTCGGAACCCCGGCCCTTATAAATATTCTTGCGGCAATTCTGGGGGCGGTTGGAACTGAACTTGTGATTCAGCTCGCATTTAAGCAGAAACTTACAATTTCAGACGGGAATGCTCTCTACCTTGGGCTTTTGCTTGCTCTTATCTGTCCTCCTACTCTGCCTGCTTGGATGGCTTTTGTCGGAGGAGCCTTTGCCATTGGAGTTGGAAAACACGCTTTTGGAGGAATTGGATCCTATATGTTCCACCCAAGCCTTACAGCCTGGGTCTTTTTGAATTTAGCTTGGGCTCAAAACATGCTTCCTGAATCCATTCCAATCACAAGTGAGTTTTCAGATCTGCTTTATGAAACAGGAGCCGGGTTTTTGACTGATGTCTCCCCGATTCTTATAATTCTTACGGGCTTAATCCTCATTGCTACTAAATTTATTGAATGGAGAATTCCGCTAAGCTATTTCCTAACAACGGTAATTCTGGCTCTTTTCCTTGGAGAAGACCCCTCTTATATCATGCAGGGGACTTTCCTGCTTGGAGTCTTTTTCATTGCTACCGAAACCGCCACAACTCCGGTTACAAAGAACGGAAGACTCGTCTATGGTATCCTCTGCGGGGTGTTGACCGTAACTTACGGCTACTTCGCTGGAAATTACCTTTGGGGCACTCTTTATGCGCTCTTGCTTTCAAATGTAGTTGCTCCCTACATTGAAGTTAAAACCCTTCCAACCCCTTTGGGAGGTGTGCTTAATGAGTGATAAAAAGGAAATTGTAGATGTCATTTTGAAAATGGTTGTTATTTCCGCAATTGCTGCAGCTCTCTTGGGGCTAACCTATGGGCCTACGCAAAGCAAATTGAAAGAATTGCAGGCTGAGCAGCAAAAGGAGGCTCTCATGGAAATTCTTCCTGCCGCTGCGGATTTTAATGAAGTGACTGAAGGGGAAGACGAGGAAGGCAATCCCATAGTGCTTTATTATCAAGGGGTAGATGCTTCCGGAAATATCGTGGGCTATGCGGTGCGGCAGGAACAGGTAGGATGTCAGGGCATGATTGAACTGATGGTTGGAATTTCGGCAGATTACGCTTCAATTACCGGAATGCAGGTAATGAAACATTCCGAAACCCCGGGGCTTGGAGCCCTTATTGTAGAAGAGGACTTCAGAACCCAGTTTATCGACATCCCAGTAACTGATGTGAGCCTGCAAAGCAAAGGAGGACAAGTCGATGCTATTACCGGAGCTACGATTTCCTCTCAGGCCGTGGTAGATGCCCTCCACAAGGCCGTAGACTATGTAGCTGCCCAGGAGGCCTGATTATGAATCCATTAAGTGAGTTTATACGTGGAATTACAAAGGACAACCCGACCTTTGGGCTTGTACTCGGGCTCTGTCCGACCCTTGCGGTCACGACCTCTATGGAAAACGGAATAGGAATGGCTCTTGGAACCATGTTTGTGTTGGTCGGATCAAACATGATGGTCTCAGCAATGCGGAAACAGATTCCTGCAGCTGTCAGACTTCCTATTGAAATCATTGTCATTGCAACTTTCGTTACAATCGTTGATATGGTAATGGAAGCGTATACGCCTGAACTCTATGAAAAATTAGGAATATTCATTCCCCTGATCGTGGTTAATTGTATTGTTATAGGCAGAGCTGAAGCTTATGCGCTGAAGCATGGGGTTTTTTACTCCATAATAGATGCTTTGGGAGAAGGGACGGGCTTTCTGCTTGTGCTAATGCTGATCGGAGGAATCCGAGAGTTTTTAGGCACCGGGATAATTGATCCCTTCGGAGTCACGCTCATCGATGCAAGTGGGATCATAACCCCTGCGCAATATATGACTCTATCTCCCGGAGCTTTCCTTACAATTGCAGTGCTTATGACTATCGTGAACTATCGCAGACAGCAGAAAGCTGCAAAAGGTGGTTAAAATGGTCGAAAAAGCCTTATCTACAATCTTGCTGGAAGGAGTCTTTGTTAAGAACTTTCTGCTTATTCAGTTCCTTGGACTCTGTTCCTTTGTGGGAGTAACAAAAGATGTAAAAAGTGCAAGCGGGATGTCTGGAGCTGTGGTTTTTGTTATGGCCATGGCAGCAAGTGTATCCTATGCACTGTATAATTTTGTGCTGGTTCCCCTGAAATTGGAATTTCTAAAAACGATTGCTTTTATTGTAGTGATTGCAGCTCTTGTGCAGCTTGTAGAATTCATTGTCCGAAAACACGTGCCTGCACTTTATCGTTCTCTTGGGATCTATCTTCCTTTAATCACCACCAACTGTGCGGTGCTTGGGGCAGTGCTCATAAATGTCAATAATGATTACAATTTCTCCCAGAGTGTAGTCTTTGGAATTGCAGCCGGAATCGGATACACCATTGCCATGATTTTGATGGCTGCAATCCGCGAAAAGAGCAATATAGTAAACGTTCCAAAAGCTGTGGGGCGTGGAGTTACCTATGCATTTTTTGTAGCAACTGTTATGGCCATGGCTTTTGTAAGCTTCTTTGGGGTGATCCCCCTTGAGTAAGGAAGTAATCATAAACTCGGTAGCGGTGCTTGCCGGACTTGGCCTAGCTGTAGCCTTAATGCTGCTTATGGCCTCTCGGGTCTTTAAGGTTGAATCCAACCCCTTAATCGATGAAGTTGCAGAACTGCTGCCAGGAGCGAATTGTGGAGGCTGCGGGTTTGCAGGCTGCGCTTCTTGTGCCGAGGCAATGGTGGAAAGCGGAGCCGCTGTGGATAGCTGTCCCGTAGGTGGTTTTGAAACCGCAAAGGCAATCGGAACTCTTCTAGGACAGGAAGTTTCCGAAGCCGAGCCAGAGTATCCTTTTGTACTCTGTCAGGGTGGAAACGAACGCTGTGTAACCCTTTATGATTATGAGGGCGTGCAGGGCTGCAAGGCCGCGCTTATGCTTTGTGATTCCAGAAAAGGCTGTACCTATGGTTGTATGGGACTTGGAACCTGTGTCCGAGCCTGTCCTTTTGGAGCTCTTTCCATGGGAGAAAAGGGTTTTCCGGTGGTTAACAAAAATCTCTGTACCAGTTGTGGAAATTGTATTTCAGCCTGTCCAAATGGAGTGCTAACTTTTGCAAAAGAGTCCGAAAAAGTCCATGTCCTCTGCCGTTCTCACGATAAAGGCAAGCAGGTCAAGCTTGCTTGTGAGGTTGGATGTATTGGCTGTAAAAAATGCGAAAAGGAATGCCCGGAAGGAGCTATCAAGGTTACGAATTTCCTTGCGGAAATTGACCAGGAGAAATGTACTCAATGTGGTAAATGTGTGCAAGTCTGCCCGCAGGCGGCAATTGTCAAGGTTGATTAAGTGTTTAAGTTTTTAAATTTATAAGTTTTTTAACCTTTAAAACGCTTAAAATCCTTGGCTTTTTGACTCTTTCATTTCAATTTCAGCACTCATTTATCCCAAAAAACCTTGAAATGAATTTCAGGATAATCAGGAGGTAGTAAAATTATGCGTTATAAAACTTCCCTCGGCCTGAACGAAAACCTCGTTGCGGCCCTTTCCTATATTGCTGGCTGGCCAAGCGGGATTTTACTTCTGCTCTTAGAACGCCAGAACCGATTTGTTCGATTCCATGCCATGCAGTCGGTACTGGTTTTTATGCCGGTTGCCCTGCTCATCTTCCTTACGGCCTGGATTCCCTACGTAGGTTGGCTCTTTGCGGACGGCCTGGGCTTTGGAGCAGTGTTTCTCCTTGTAATCCTCATGTACATGGCCTACAGGGGTTCAAAGTTCAAATTGCCCTTTGTTGGGAAAATTGCCTACGAATATGCCTATAAAGAATAAGGCTTCAGAGTTCTATTTTTAATTTTGGATAGAGAATTTGCCAAAAAGGCAATTCTTTTTCCATGATTCTTTTTTGAAATTTTCTAGCTTTGGGGTAATTTGATAGGTAGTTTTTTTTCTTTTCCTCTTTTCCCTTTTTCTTCTTCGTCTACTTCTATTTTTATTCTTTTTCCTCCTAATCTTCTTCCTTTTTTAAAAGGGATTCAAGCCGACCTAAAATATTCAGACATTCAAATGTTTAAATACCATCTCTTCTAATTAAAGTAAGCACAAATGGAGGACTCTACGATTAAAGAAGAAATCTGGATTGAAAAATACCGGCCTGTCAAGCTGGATCAGGTTGCAGGCCAGCCCGATACCATTGAGCGCCTGAAAGCTTATGTGGCTACCAAAAATCTGCCTCATCTCCTGTTTTCGGGCCCTCCAGGAGTTGGAAAGACAGCTTCTGCAATCTCGCTTACCCGGGAAATATTCGGAGACGCGGGCTGGAGGGAAAATTTTACGGAACTCAATGCTTCCGATGAGAGAGGAATTGAAGTTGTCCGAAATAAAATTAAAAATTTTGCAAAAACTGCTCCCATAGGAGGAGCCGAATTCAAGATTATTTTTCTCGATGAAGCTGACGCTCTGACTTCAGATGCCCAAGCAGCCCTCAGGCGGACAATGGAGCGCTTTAGCAAGAATTGCCGTTTCATCCTCTCCTGCAATTACTCGTCCAAAATCATTGAGCCTCTTCAGTCCCGCTGTGCGGTTTACAGGTTTGGGAGACTTCAGGCCGGAGCCATCCGGGACAGGCTAGAGTTTATTGCAAAAGATCAGGGGCTAACGGTTACAGAAGAAGGCTACGAAGCTCTTGTATATGTTGCTCAGGGGGACATGCGAAAGGCCGTAAACTCCCTGCAGGCTGCAGCCTTTCTTGACCGAAGGGTTCCAATCTCGCGCGAAGCAATCTTCAGGACAACTGCAACTGCAAACCCGGAAGAAATTCGAGCTTTGCTTGAAACTGCGCTACTTGGCAATTTCAAAGCCGCAAAAAAAGAACTGGATCGCTTTCTTAACGAGCAGGGGCTTTCCGGCGAAGATTTGGTAAAACAAATTTACAGGGTACTTTCAGATCTGGATAACCGGGACATGCTCGATCTTGGAATCTCTGAAAAAGGGCTTGTAGAACTTGTAGATATCATAGGAGAAATTGATTTCAGGCTTTCCGAAGGAGCTACAGAAAAGATCCAGCTTGAAGCCCTTTTGGCTCATTTTGCACTCTTGGGGAGCAATGGAACCTGGGAGAATTAAGCTGCCTGAATAAAACCTAGAATCGGATAAATCTGGAATCGGATAAAAGTCTAAAATAAGATATAAATCATTTGACAACGTTGTTGATCAGAATGTCGATACAGGCCTTTTTAGTAACATTCCTTCAGGTCGTGCCTGATTGGCTTGCGACCCTTATTATGGGGGCCCTTCCCATAAGCGAACTTCGGGGAGCAATTCCGGTTGCAATCGGAATCTATGGCATGGATCCTGTGCTTGCATACGCCCTTTCTGTTTTGGGAAACCTGCTCCCCGTCTTGCCTCTTCTCCTTTTTTTGGGACCGGTTTCGGATTGGCTCCGGCGTTTCCGGATCTTTGAGCTTTTCTTTACCTGGCTTTTTGCACGAACCCGTCGTAAACATAGTGAGAGATTTGAAAAATATGGCAGTCTTGCTCTAACCCTTTTTGTGGCAGTCCCTCTTCCCGTAACCGGAGCTTGGACAGGCTGTGCTGCGGCTTTTGTCTTTGGAATTAAGTTTAAGTATGCTTTTCCTGCAATTTTTGCAGGAGTCTTAATTGCGGGGCTCATTGTAACTTTTCTAACCCTTATGAGCTTTGGGGCCCTGGCTCTAATTTCTTGATTTTTTGAATTTAAAACTTATGAGGCTTCAAAATCTTCATATTCCTTTGTGGTATCACTTTTAGTATAAATATTCCTAATTTTGAAGGGATTGCCATGGCAGCAAAAAAAAATAAAAAAATAGTTCAGTCTGAAAAATGCATTGGATGCGGAGTTTGTGTTTCCGTATGCCCAATCAATACAAAACTTGAAAAAAAAGAGGATTTTGAGCCTGAGAAAGCGGAGCTTGCAATCCGGGTTGTCAATGGAAAAGCTGTAATCGAGGAAGAATTCTGCATCCGGTGTGGAGCTTGCGCCCGGATCTGTCCTGTGGAATCTTTAAGTGTTGTGGAGCTGGAATCCAAAGCTGAAGCCACAGCAGCTTGAATCTAAAAAATAGAGCTAACAAGCCTTTTTGGAAAAGAAAAAAAACTGCTTTTGCAGTTTTTCTTTTCTTTTTTGATTTTGATTCTATTTTTTCTCTTAAGGCCTTAGGACCTATATTATAGCATTTCTTTGGCCAGCTTGATGTCTTCGG
Source organism: Methanosarcinaceae archaeon (assembly GCA_028684695.1). Taxonomy (GTDB): domain Archaea; phylum Halobacteriota; class Methanosarcinia; order Methanosarcinales; family Methanosarcinaceae; genus JAQVBP01. The sequence continues at coordinate 10,571 of JAQUFK010000004.1, forward strand.
CTTTTACGGTCTTTCTTCCCGCATGTTCTGCCAGCTTAATAGCTTCTTTTGAAATTTCAAGTCCATATTCTTCCAGAATTTCCGTAAGGGCTATGCCTGCGCTTTCACTTACTCTATGAGCCCCTGCGCTTCTTATTAAACGTTCAATAGGTGCAAAAGGTATAACTTTAGCCATAATATCCTCCGAGTAAACCTGGATTATTAAGATTAATCCTTTTCAACCTTTGATTTTGTAATTAATTCCTATATATATTTTTGCCTTAATCCGGGCTTTTTTCAAGGCTTATTTGGGATTTTATCCCGTATTCGATCTTTATTTACTTCTTAAGGGTATTTCCTTTTGAAGATTGGACTTCAAATCTGTTTTTCGGCAGGACTTTTTGCTTTTCTTCGAAATATTGATATTTCATTACCGAATTGAATGAGATATGCTTTTACAGGAACTATCTGGAATTTCTGAAACTCTCTATCTGGTCGAAGAAAGTTACTCTTCCCAGCGAACAATAGAGTCTACTTTGCGTTATCTTGCAGGGGTGCACACCTTTGTGGCTCAAGAAAAAATCCGACTCATTAGAATCAAAAAAGAGGAGCAAACTCTTGGACTTTTTATTTTCAATCCCGGAAACAAGGAATTTCCTGTGGATTTTTGGTCCGTTTTTACAGGAGCCCTTGCAAAAGAGCCTTATAGAAGGGAATTTGAAGAACTTTCCGCTTCCATTCTTCTTCAAAATCCGGCCGAAAAGGAGTTTGAAATCTCTTCCGAACTCTGGCGGGATGCTATAAATGAGTATTATTCTCTTATGCTCATAAGCAGAAACCTCTGCCCTGGGTGCAGCACAGAGCTTGAGGCCTATGATTGTGTGTTTTCTGAGGGCAGAGTCAAAAGGGTTCAGGAAAGCTTTGAAAAGCTAAAAGCAAAAGGTTACTCCTTTGAATCTGGTAAAAAGGGAAAAATGCTTGAGGTCTGCTGCGGAAATGGAATGTCTACCCTTGCTCTGCACAGAATGGGCTTTGAGCCTTTGGGAGTCGAAGTAAATAAGTGTACGCTTTGTCAGGGGCTAGAGCATAGGGTGTTGAATCCTAAAAAAGCTCTTGTCTTAGATGCGACAAAACTTTCAGAATATTTTGAGCCGGAATTTGATTTCGTTGTAGGCTTCATGTTGGGGCTGGTCTATGAGTTTAACAAAGGGCTCTGGATCGGAATTGTCAAGGAAGCTGCAAAAGTTACGGCCAAAGGAGGGCTTTTACTCTTTTCTGTTAAAAGCCGCCCCGAAATTGAAATTCTTGCAAAAGCGCTTTTTGAGGTTGGAGTAATTGGAGAAATTGTAGATAACGAGGATTCCGATGGAATCTTTGACCAATGGCTTTTTATTGGGAGGAAAATTTAAAAGGCATTTTTGAAAATAACAAATTTTTTCTCATTAATTGAATCATTTCTCTTTCCCTTTTCCGGGAGCTTCCCCTTGAAAATTCTCTTTCATTCTTAATGTTAACGAGAGCAAAACGTATATATCAGTTAACAATTATTATACCTACAAATTTTCTGTACACTTTAAATTAGAAGCCGGAGCTTGCGAGCGCAAGCCTGTAGGATCTGGATTCTTAAATTTTAGTCGAACAACTCTAATCAAGGTCATATATCATAACCATCTCAGAATTTTATTTCAAAGAGGTTTTCTATGAGCGTAAAAATAACAGAAACCGTCCTCCGGGATGCTCACCAGTCTTTACTGGCCACGCGGATGAGGACGCGGGACATGCTCGAAGTGGTTGAACAGCTTGACCAGATCGGGTACTTCTCCCTTGAGATGTGGGGAGGCGCTACTTTTGACAGTTGCATCCGATACCTTAATGAAGATCCCTGGCAGCGCCTGAGAGAAATTAAAAAAAGGCTCAAAAACACTCAAGCCCAGATGCTGCTTCGAGGGCAGAACCTTGTCGGGTACAAGCACTATTCCGATGACGTTGTTGAGAAATTCGTTACAAAATCCTATGAAAACGGAATTGACGTCTTCCGAATCTTTGATGCGGTAAACGATATCCGAAACATGGAACTTTCCATAAAGGTTGCAAAGCAACTCGGAGCTCATGTCCAAGGTACGGTTTGCTATACCATAAGCCCTGTACATACCGTGGAAAAGTACGTAGAGCTTGCAAGGCAGCTTGAGGAACTTGAATGCGATTCCATCTGTATCAAGGATATGGCTGGCCTCCTTTCTCCAAAAGATGCAGGCGAACTTATAAAGGGTATGAAAAAGGAAGTCTCGGTTCCTATTTCCCTTCACTGTCACTGCACGTCGGGGATGGCTCCTATGAGCTACTTTGCAGCCTGTGAAGCCGGAGTTGATATCTTGGATACAGCTCTTTCTCCTCTGGCTTGGGGAACTTCCCAGCCACCCACCGAAACTACGGTTGCGGCACTTAAAGGGACACCCTATGACACAGGGCTTGACCTTGAGGCCTTTGAAGAAGTCGTGCAGTACTTTAAAGCCCTGAAAGAAAAGTACCGAGGCATTCTGGATCCAATTTCCGAGCAGATCGATACTAATGTTTTAATTTATCAGATCCCGGGAGGAATGCTCTCAAACCTTGTCTCTCAGTTAAAGGAACAAAATGCCCTTGACAGATATAGATCAGTCCTTAAGGAAATGCCAAAGGTGAGAAAAGAGCTTGGTTATCCTCCCCTTGTCACGCCAACAAGCCAGATTGTAGGCACCCAAGCCGTCTTAAATGTCCTTATGGGGGAACGCTATAAGGTTATCCCAAAAGAAGTAAAAGACTACGTCCGCGGGCTTTATGGGAGGTCCCCTGCGCCAATAAGTCCTGAAATCATAGGAAAGATCATAGGAGACGAAGAGCCCATTAACTGTCGGCCTGCCGATCTTTTAAAGCCTGAATACGAAAAGCGCAGAAAGGAAGCTGAGGAACTAGGAATTGCAGGCTCGGAAGAAGCTGTGCTTACCTATATCCTTTACCCTGCAATTGCGCCTAAGTTTTTGAAAGGAGAAATGGAAGAAGAAGCTCTTGCAGTTGTAACTCCGGCTCTGACAGCTCCACAGGAATACACCCTTCCAACCGATTTCAAAGTTACAGTAGACGATGAGATCTTTGAGGTTAAGATCGAACCTACGGGAGGAGTTTCAATTTCCGAGCCAAACCCAAAGCCAAAGCCTGAGACTGTGAAAGGAGCGGTCAGCAGTTCCATGCAAGGGATGGTCCTTTCCCTTAAAGTCAAGGTCGAGGACACTGTGCAGGCAGGAGATACAATTGCTGTTATCGAAGCTATGAAAATGGAAAATGCAGTTCATGCCCCGCATTCAGGCACAATCAAGGGCATTTTTGTCGCCGAAGGGGATACGGTCTCTCCAGGAGATCTTTTAATGGCAATTGAGTGAGACTTGGAAAGGATTGAAAGAATAAAAAATTCAAGACTTACGGAAGCTTAGCGGAGGTCAGTATGTTTAAAAAAGTACTTGTCGCAAACCGAGGAGAAATCGCAATCAGGGTTATGAGGGCTTGCCGAGAACTCGGAATTGCGACTGTTGCGGTCTGCTCAGAAGCTGACAAAAATGCGCTCTTTGCCAAATACGCCGATGAGGCCTATCTGATTGGGCCAGCTCCTTCAAGCCAGAGCTATCTGGATATGGACGCAATACTCGATGTTGCAAAAAAGACCGGAGCTGAGGGAATTCACCCAGGCTATGGTTTTCTTTCGGAAAATGCAGAGTTTGCAAGGCGCTGCGAGGAGGAAGGCATTGTTTTCATAGGTCCTCCAAGCAATGTTATTGCTGAAATGGGAAGCAAAATCAGGGCTCGAAACCTTATGATTAAGGCAGGAGTGCCGGTTTTGCCGGGCACAAAAGATGCAATTGAAGATGCGGAAAAAGCCAAAACCATTGCGGATGAAATCGGATATCCTGTTTTGCTTAAAGCCTCGGCCGGAGGCGGAGGAATCGGGATGAAGGTTGTAAACTCAAGAGAAGAGTTGGCAAATGCGCTTAATTCCACCCGGCAGATGGCAGGCTCGGCTTTTGGGGATTCCTCAGTCTTTATTGAAAAATACGTAACTGAGCCCCGACATATTGAAATCCAGATTCTTGCAGATTCCTATGGAAATATAGTCTATCTCTCGGATAGGGAATGTTCTATTCAAAGGAGACATCAGAAACTAATTGAAGAGGCTCCCTCCCCTATCATGACCCCTGAACTTAGAGCGGAAATGGGCGAGACTGCAGTAAGGGTTGCAAAGGCTATAGGTTACGTAAACGCTGGAACCGTGGAGTTTCTTTACTCGAAAGGAAAATTCTATTTCCTTGAGGTCAATACCAGGCTCCAGGTGGAACACGGGGTTACCGAGATGGTCACCGGAATTGATCTCGTTAAGGAACAGCTTAGAATTGCCTGTGGAAAAAAGCTTGGACTCAGGCAGGAAGAAATAGTCATTAACGGCCATGCAATCGAGTGTCGTATAAATGCGGAAGATCCTTTAAACGATTTTGCCCCCTCACCTGGAAAAATCCGAAGATACCGATCTGCAGGTGGGCCCGGAGTTCGGGTAGATAGCGGAGTGCATATGGGCTATACAATTTCTCCTTATTATGATTCCATGATCTCAAAGCTTTGTGTCTGGGGTCGAACCAGACAAGAGGCTATTTCCAGAATGGAAAGGGCTCTTTATGAGTATGTGGTTATGGGAGTTACGACCAATATCCCCTTCCATAAAGCGGTTATGCGCAATCCTGTGTTCAAAAAAGGCGATCTGACTACCAATTTTATAGAGGATCATAATATCCTTGAGGCTGTGGAAGAGGTTGTCAAGTCCGATGCCGCAAAAGGAGCAACTCTTGCCTCGGCTTTTGAGCCCAAAGATAAAAAGGTTGCGGCGATTGCAGCGGCTGTGGAAAGTTATGTAAGTATGGCCCAGAAAACACAGCGATAAGAGTTGGCTGGGTTCTTTGTGAATGCAGGTTTGAATTATATATAAGGTCGAACTAATATATTTTCAGAGGGTATCGAGCATGGGAGACAAACGATCTCAGATTATTAAAGCACTGAAAGAATCGAAGGGTGCCCCTGTCTCAGGCGAAGAACTGGGCTTAAGCCTTGGGGTTTCCAGGACCATGATCTGGAAATACATAAAGTCCTTGCAGGCGGCGGGGTATGAAATAGACTCTTCTCCTAAGAAGGGTTATATTCTAAAAGCCGTACCCCAGCTCCTTTACCCTGAAGAAGTTCAGATGGGGCTCAAAACAACTTTGCTCGGGAAAAAAATCCATTACTTTGAGGAGCTTAGCTCCACAAACAATACCGCAAAGCAAATTGCTCTTTCCGAAGAGGAAGGAACTCTTGTTATTGCGGAAATCCAAAAAGGCGGAAGAGGCCGTCTTGGCAGAGAGTGGGTTTCTCCGCTTGGCGGAATTTGGGTCTCCATAATCTTAAAGCCGGGTGTCCCTCTCAGACATGCCTCAAGGCTGACACTTGTTGCCGGGCTTGCAGTTGCAAATGTTATGCGGGATCTGGGGCTGGATGCCCGGATAAAATGGCCTAATGACGTTCGAATCCTAGAGCGAAAGGTTTGCGGGATCCTAACCGAAGCCAAGGCCGAAGTAGATAGGGTAGATTACGTTATTTTGGGAATTGGAATCAATGTCAATATGGATTTAAAAGATATTCCCGAACCCCTCCGAGAAGGTTCAACGACTTTAAAAGTAGAGCTTGGAAAGCATGTTGGAAGAGTTGCTTTCTTACAGGATCTACTTTTTGAACTCGAGCAACAGTATATCCGTTTTAAGACCCAGCCTTTTTCTCAGATTCTCAATGATTGGATGGCTCTTTCCGATACCATCGGAAGAGAGGTAAAAGTTACAACTCCTTCCCGGATAATCGAAGGAAAAGCTGTGGGGGTGACTTCCGATGGAGCGCTCGTGGTTAAAAAAGCAGATAAGACAACCGAAGAGGTTATTGCAGGCCGCTGTATCTATGCACGAACGAAATAATCATAATAAGCTTGAAAGGAGAAGAGAAACCCTGAAGGGTTTTTCTTCCATTTTACAAGGTTTTTCTTTTCTGCTTTTTCTATCTCTTTTCTTTTTTTCAATTTTACTTTCGGGCCCAGCCTCAGCTCTACAACCTTCGGATAATTCTTTTTCCACGCTGCATGTATCTGATTCAGAACCTCTGGTTCCAACCCCGCGTATTGTAACTTCGATTCAGAATTCCTCTGAAGCCGCTTCCAATTCTACACTAGTTCCTTCTATTCTGATCTTAGACGGGGAGGATATTTATGTGCGATCCGGGGATTACCATAATTTTTATCAAGGGTATAGACTTTATGTAAAAGGGACAAGTACGGAGGAGAAACGAGTCTGGCTCGAACTTAGGCTTGAAGATGAGCCTCTTGAGGATTTTATTTCAAGCGAAGGCAATCGTCTTGTATATACAAAAAATTCAAGTGAAATTTTGAATCTTACAGTAAAGACCATATACTCTGGAACAGAAGGCGTCCTTGTAAGATTCGATCCTGTTTATCAGTATCTTGACCTGGAACTCCCAAGCCCTGGGGAACATGTGGATTCTGAGCCCATGTCTCCTATTATCCCTGCGCCGTCTCAAGGAACGGAAACTGAAAATAAAAATAAGAGGGTAGCTGGATTTGGCTCTTCCTTAGTTAGTTTTGCCTTTCTTTTGGCAGTTTTTCAGCATGGGGGTTTTCCGAGGAAATCAAAAAAATTAAGGAAATAAAGCTAGAATCTTTATAAAATAAGAAAAAGGGTACGAAAAAGGGTAAGAGGAGCTCAATACCCTCAATCTTTGCTTTCATTTGAGAATTTAACATCCCCTTTTTCTATCAGAAGTTTTAGATCTTCCAGACTCAAGCGGGCATTTTTTTGCAGTTTTTCTTTTGCATTGCTATGTTTTTGGCTTTCTTTTTTCTCTTCTTTGCTAAGCTGAAGATTTTTGAGACTTTCAAGATATTCGTTAAGTTCTTCCCGGGTTGTGGCGATTGCTTTCTTCAGAGGATCGATTTTTTCTTTGATAGTTCGGATATTTGAGTATCTGTCCGTAAGTTGGGCATGGTAAACATTCGCTTCTTTTCGGATCTCATCAGCAGCTTTGAAATTATCAAGCATTTCAACATGATAGGTTTGGGATTCTTCGGATAATTCCCGAACCTTTTTGTGCATATCGTCTCCTTTACGATGAATTTTCTTTGAGACCTCATAATTATCCTGAATCTTTGCATGGATCGCATTTGCTTTTTTTGCAGCTTCCAAGCGAGCTGAGAAAGTATTTAATTTCTGATAAATCTTGATTTCAACAGCAAGGGGAAGCTCTTTATTGAGGAAGGTCTCAAGTTCGGAGGCATAGGCTTTTGAAAGCGACTCCACACTTCCATGGGAGATGCTATTTAGTTCATCTCGCTTTTCCTTAAGCTCTGAAATTCCGGAAAAAAGCTCTTGGGTTTCGGCATTTATAGAACTGCGTTTTTGCTTATATTCTGAAATTTTTCCGTTTATTTCATCTCGTGTTTTCTTGAGTTCATGAGCCTTTGAGACTTTTTCTTTGACCTGTTTATTCAGAGCATTTCTTTTTTCTTTTAGCTCTTCAATATCGGTCCTGTGTCTTTTCAATTCTTTGAAAATGGAACTTAACTGTCTTTCGTTTCGTTCTATTTTACTCCTGAGCTCATTTACTCTGTTTTTCAGTTCCCGCTCATTGAGCATTGAAAGATCGGCCGTTACAACTTCCGCTTTTGAAACGTCGTCCATATCTTCATCACCTGGGTTTTGGGCTTTTGCTTAATTTTTCAGCTTTTCCCAGTATTTTAAGGCTTCTTCATGCCCCTTGATTTTGTTAGCCAGCGATTTGTGCTGGGGTCTACTCTCGGCAAGTTCCTTATTCTGACTGCCATAAGCTTTGTTTAACTGCTTTTCCGATTCCTCAATATCTACAAACTCAAAGTGTGAGTTTCTGGCAACCCTTATTTTTGTGGCAATCTGCAGGAAAGTTTCTTGGTCCATGCCCGCTTCAGGTGCTACCTTCTGAAGGTACTCCAGAAATTCATCCGCAATTTTCTTTTCCGCTTCCGGCTCGATCTGGCTTTTGAGCTTTTTTATTTCTTCCTGTATTTTTTCCATCGTTTTTGTATCCATTTTCCGGAAAATCTCCTTTTCGAGAAGGCCTTCAGCCTGATAATACAACTGTTGACGTTTTTCCATAAGGACTTCTTTTCTCTCAAGGATCTGGAGCTTTGAAGCCTTCGAGTCTTGGACATCCTCTTCGATCTGGCTCAGATAATTCTTGAGCTTTTCAAATTCTTCCCGGTACTCTTTTAGAAAACGCCTGTGTTTCTCTATCACTTTAGCTCTCAGCTCTCCGGGTTCAAGGGGCTTGACTCCGGGATCGTTCTTACTCTCGCTCATAGCATCACTTTTAAATTTTAGTTGATAACCTGCTTTTTAATTTTATTCAGTGATTGAGTTATAAAATAATATTGATTCCTATGTACTTTTTTAAGAATAATTTCTTATTGAGTTATTATTTTAGAATTATCATTTTAGAATTGTTGCTCTAAAATTATTTTATTATTTTTTGTGTAAATTTACACCTTAAAAATCTGAGCATGAGGAATATCCTCTATAAACAACACGGAATCTGCAGTTATAAGCCCGCATTTTAAAGCACAGTTGACTGTCCGAGCTCCAAAGAGATTTGCTGTGGTTGCATTTTCAAGGTTTTTTATAAGTTCGGCTTCGGAGACGATTTCGCCTTCATAAAATTCCTTGCTTATTTCCACAACGGCTTTTCCCTGTTTTATTTTTATTCCAAGCAATTCCCGATCACAAGCCGCAATCAGGACATTGCTCCCGTTTTCATAAATTTTCCGATACATGTCTGACACTTTTGCTATTGTGTTTCTTTGACACTTTTACTCTTTAAAGCTTAACGGATATAATTTTTAATTAATTAACGAGCTTTATATGTTTCTGATCGGGTTTGAAAAGGTCGCCTTTGCTAAGCATTTTTCTAAAATTAGTTTCGGCCTGTTCTCTATCGATCCCATGCTCTTTTTCAGCTTCCAGATATACTTCTTCAAGGGGAGCTTTGCCTCCGGGATGTTTTTCCGATACTTTTTTAATAATATCTCTGAGAAGTTTTATCTTATCCCGCTGGCTTTTGCTTGTGCCCGAGGCAATAATGTCTGCATCTAAAGCTCCGGTCTCAGGGTCAACGCCCACGTTTTTCAGGCAGGAAAGCACAATCCTTGTAGTCCGTTTTGCATCCTTAAGGGTTACCACATTGCTCAGTCGGACTCGGGCACTGGCTTCTGAGAGCCGAACTAAGGCTTCCAGCTGTCTTGCAGTCACAGGCACAGCACTGTTTTTTCCTTCCCCGGTTTTTCTAAGTCCAGTATAAAACTCAATAAGATGCCGTTTTGCAGCGTCTTCCATGACTGGAAAAACGTTTTTTCGGGCGTAAGCCACATATTTTCGCATTAATTCGGCTTCAATTGCCGGCTCTATAACTTCTAGCTCCGCATCCACAAAAGCTTCGGAAATTTCTGAGTTTGGAAATTTTTCTCGTTGTTCGAAAAGTTCTCCTGCATAGTGGGACTGAAGAATATGGTTTGCAATCTTTTTATCCATAATCTGATTCGGAGTATCGAGTAGGACAAAAATCAGATCAAAACGAGAAAGGAGAGCTGGAGGCATATTTATTTGCTCTGCAAGACTTTCATAGCGATCAAAACGCCCGTATTTTGGGTTAGCAGCTCCAAGAAGCGCGCATCTTGACTTTAAAGTTGCAATAATTCCGGCTTTTGCAATACTAATTGTTTGTTGCTCCATTGCCTCATGTAAAGCGCTCTTATCCTCAGAACGCATTTTATCCATCTCGTCAACGGCTGCAATTCCCATATCAGCCATCACAAGAGCTCCTCCTTCAATTGTCCAGCGCCCGTCATTGAGATCGTCCTTAACGGCAGCGGCAGTAAGTCCGCTTGCAGAAGCGCTTCTTCCCGAAGCAAAGACTCCTCTTGGGGAAAGCTTGACCACGTAGCGAAGCAGTTGACTCTTTGCAATTCCCGGATCTCCTACAAGCATCATATGGATGTCGCCCCGAACCCTTGATCCATCAGGCAGGTTTTTTACAACTCCGGAAAAAAGCTGCAGGGAAAGCGCCTCTTTTATGTTTTCGTACCCATAGATTGAAGGAGCAATTGACGCTATGATTTTCTCGTAGATTTGAGGGTCCTGGCTGAGTTTAAGGATTTGTTCCTCATCTTCGGCTGTAATTTCCAGCTCATCAAAATCTTGGTCCTGGCGTTCAATAGAGTTTGCCTCAAGCACAAGATCATAGAAAGTGGATTTTCCTTCCCTGAGAACACGCTGTCTGGAATTGAGGATTCCGTTAATTATTACCCGGTCTCCGGGAGAGACATTTCCTGTCAGATCATCTTCGGCGTCTACCTCCAGACTTTGAGGCTGAGAGCCCCCTTTTAAATTTTCCGGAGATTCCTGGATCTGAAGTTTTTGAGCATCTACAAAACTGGACTCCTCAATCAAAACCTTAAATGGGCCTTTTTTCCCGCAGGTTTCCTCTTCACACCCTGCAAAAGGTTCTTCGAATTTGAAACTATTTTGCTCTACAAAAGTCACATGCCCACAACGAAGGCATTCAAAAGCCGCCTTTGTGATTCGGGGCCGAACTTCCGTGGCTTTCCTTATCATGCCTTCGATTGCAACAAATTTAGAAAGGTGTTTGCTGCGCAGATTTCGGACCGGAATTCTGTTCGGAACTTTGATAAGCCTGATATGAGCGTTTTCAAACTCTTTTTCCACCGGAAGATCGATTTCTCTAAGTGCAGCTTCAGCTGCAGGAATAAGCTCTCCGGGTTTATCCAAAAACTCTTTTGAAAGTCCACGGTCGAATTTTTCAATATCACTAAAATCAACGCTAAGACTTCTCTGGTCAGGATACTCATTTGCAAGCTGAAGGATCTCATTCCAGTAATAATCTTTAAAAAACTTCTTTAGTTTTTCATTCCACTTGCTTTCTGCTTCGTTCATGGATTCTCAAAAAAGTTCTGGGAAAAATGTACTTTAAAAATGTACTTTGTAACTTCCGAATATAAACACGGGTCTGTTCAAATATGTAGTTTTCTATCCAGGGGATTAAAGGAGCCTGAAGTCTGAATTCTTTTTGGATTAGGTTTGGTTGCTTAAAGCTTAAACAGCTGGGAAAGGGCTTTTATTTAAGCTTTTCTTTTGGGATTGAGGCAAACTTTGCTCATTTCTTTCTTTAATTTTCCGAAAGAAAAGAACTTTCTTCTTCGCTGCTCCTAAGTTTTCGCTCTCCTTTTCGAAGAAGGCCTCGCAAGGTCTGTACCTCCCTTGGGGTAAGCCCGGCTCGGCCATAAATTCGTCTTAGCATAAGGCGGGTCTTCTCTTTTTTGTGCGGGGGATACTCGATTTCTTCTAGGAATTTATCCATATGTTCATAGAGCAGATGCAAGTCAAAGTCCTCTGCAAGAGGAGTTTTTCCGCCTTCAAGCTCCGATAGTTCATAAAGCAAAACCGCAACCGCATGGGAGAGATTCATAATTGGGTAGACATCCGAAGTCGGAATTGTAACAAGCATGTCAAAGCTTTTAAGTTCGTCGTTTCGAAAACCGTTATCTTCGCGCCCAAAGAGCAGAGCAATTTTTCCGCTGTAACCTTTTAATTTCTCTTTTATGTCTGGGGGGGTATACAAGGGCAGTCGTACATGTTCTCCATTTTTTTTACTGCTTGCGCCTGTAGTTCCGATTGTAAGATTCGCTCCTTCAACGGCTTCTTTAAGTGTATGGACCTTTCGGGCCCCTTCTAGCACGTCCCGGGCATGAGAAGACATAGCTCGGGCTTGTCCCTCAAGTTTGCAGGGGTTTACAAGAACCAGATCCGTCTGTCCAAAATTTTTCATAGCCCGTGCAACCGATCCCACATTTCCCTGGTACATGGGCTCCACAAGCACTACACGTAGCTCAAGTGACACTCGTTATCAAATCCTGAAAACTCAATATCATTTTTAAAAATCAGTCTTTAAGGGTGAGGGCATCTTCCATACAGACGCTTAGACATAACCTGCAGCCAAGGCACCAAGAAGGATCTTTAACAATAGCAACCGTTCGCCCACCCTTTTTTTCGAGGGAATAGATCCTGGGCCCTTTCGGGCAGGCTGCTCTGCAGGCTCCGCAGCCAGTACATTTCTTTTCATCAATATAAATCTTCATGTCTTTAAAAGAAAGAGTTTTTTTAAACTCCCTTTTGTCAGGGAAAAAGGTATAAGCCTCTAGTTTTGCTTTTTGGATCTTGTTTTTTGTATCGAAATTTTGATATCATATTACTTCAATGTTTTAATAACTCCTTTGTGTAAACCCATAAATCTTAAATTTATGGAATTTTCCAGAAAACCTGGAAAAAAATAAACTAAAGATTAAGTTAAACGCTAATTTACAGGAGTTTCCAGTTTCTTTGCCAAATTAAAGGCTGAAGAGAACTGGAATTTACAGATTTTTTTAAAAGGAAGTGTTATTTTATGAGTCTGGAAAAAATATTACAAGATACCTTCAAAGGGGAAACGACCGAAGTTGGCTGGTACCTTGCAATGTCAAAAATTGCTGAGCGGGAAGGGTTTGCGGATGTTGCGGTCTATCTTCGCCAGATCGCAATGGATGAAGCCTGGCATGCTACCGAGGCTGCCGAAATCCTGGGCCTTGTCAAGGACTCTACCCTTGAAAACCTGGAAATGATGCTAAAAGGGGAAACAATGGCTGAAGTCGAAAAGGCCGAAGCTGCTGAAATTGCTCGAAAGGAAGGAAACACAAGAGCTGCGCTTTTCTTTGAGCGAGCTTCGCTTGACGAAGCCAGGCACAAGGCCGGGCTTCAGGGTTTCCTTGACAGACTCAAAAAGGAATAAATATATTAATTCGATTTAACCTTTCTTCCCGGGAAATTGGGGTTTAGGGAAAATACATTCCTTTAACCTTTTTTTCCCTTACATGCTATTTTTGTATATTGAGTTGAACGAGGATTCTTTTAAGAGGAGTGGGAAAAGATGACTGGAGACATACCGGAAAAAGCTGCAATCGTCCAGCGTGACGGAAAAACATATGCAATCGCCCCTCATATTCCAGGGGGGATTGTATCTCCAAAAACCCTTCGAAAGATTGCAGACGTTGCAGAAAAATATGGCGCTTCTGCCCTTAAACTAACTTCTGCTCAGAGGATTGCAATTGTTGGTTTAAAAGAAGAAGATCTCGATTCTGTTTGGACAGCCCTGAGTATGAAACCCGGAGCTGCAATTGGGCTCTGTGTTCGGAGCGTAAAGCTCTGTCCGGGCACTACATTCTGTAAAAAAGGAAAACAGGATGCAGTAGGACTCGGGCTCAAACTCGACGAACGATACCATGGTATGGAGCTGCCCTCAAAATTCAAAATGGCGGTTTCGGGCTGTCCAAATTCCTGTTCTGAGCCTGCAATTAAGGATGTAGGAATCATGGGCACTGCAAAAGGCTATACTCTTATGGTAGGCGGCAGCGCAGGCCCGAGCCCGAGCTTAGCTAAAACACTTGCAAAAGGGCTCTCTGAAGATGAAGTTTTGGATCTAGTGGAAAATATAATTAATTTTTACAAAAGCTACGGCAAACCGAAACGGTTGGGAAAAGTCATTGAAGAAATAGGCTTTGAAAAATTCAAGGCCGAAATTGGGGTGGAAAGCTAATCGCTTTTTCAAAATGAATCCTTTCTTCTATTTTTTTCTTGTGTTCTTGGCCTTTTTGAATCAAAAATATAAGTAGGTTTATATATCATATTCCTAATATTAATTCCATCTCATAGGATGGATTCTTTTTTTCCGAAGTTTGATCGCCCCTATTCTTCTTGTTTTTTCTGGATTGCTTGCGGCTCTCAAAGCTTTGTCAATAAAGATAACGTTTAAATATAATAGATACAAAGAATATCCAAACCTTATATAGACTGTCCTAGAGACAGGCTTTCAATTGTTACTGTTATCGATATCCTATAAAAGTACTATGAGTTCTGGAGTGCAGTCTCAGTTCTCAGTTTTTGACCTATACGTAGGAGGAATAAACTATTAGTGAAATGGTATATTTTTCGGGACTCTCGGACGCTGCTCGAATTACCTTCTTCCAGATGATGGTAATTAGCATAATTGCCATGGTGATTTTTGTAGTCGGTCTGATCATCAATTTCCAGAAGTGGGGGGCCGGAGTAACAGGCTATGCCCTTGAACCTGAAGCAGGAAGTAAGGGAAGTGCAGTTCGCTTCTTAAAGACCTGGTGGAAGCAAGTAACAGCAAAGTCCGAACACGGACATGGAAAACCCATCCTTGAAATCTTGATCTTAGACATCCTTTTTCAGAGGAGAATTCTTAAGAGAAGCCCAGGCCGCTGGTTCATGCACTTTACGATTTTTGCCGGCTGGATGACTCTTTTTGCCATGTCAGGGATGATGTTTACCGTGGAAATGGCAGAAATGTTTGTTGAACTGCCTATCAGTGCTGAGCAATTCAGAGAATTTTTACAGCTTCCAAATGACATCTTTGGCTACATCCTGCTTTTAGGTGTCCTCATCGCCCTTGTCAGAAGAATTTTTGTCAAGGAAGTTAGAGACTCTTCCATCACATATGACTGGGTTCTTATAGGAGTGCTTTTCCTTGTAACGGTTTCCGGATTCGTTGCAGACGGAATCAGGACTGGAGACCTTATCTGGAACATTGGAATGAGTGGCGAAACCGCAAGAGCCTATGCACCCCCTGCAGCTCTTTTCCACTCCGTAATTTCCCTGCTCTTCTGTATTGCGTATATCCCCTACAGTAAATATATTCATGTAATCGCCACCCCGCTTGCAATCCTTGCAAACAAGGGAGGAGAATAAAATGGCTAAAAACAAACCTTCAATAGGCACAAAAAACCTGACCGCAGTCCAGCTCATGGAGCTTGATGCTTGTACTCGTTGCGGCGAATGTGTTAAATGGTGCCCAACTTATGCAGCCTCCGGCCAGAAACCCGGGCTTGCTCCAAGAGACAAGATCTTGCGCTGGAAAGAATTTATGAATAAGTCCTATGGGTTCAAGGCTAAACTTTTTGGACCCCAAGAAATTCCCAGTTCGGAATTAGAAGAATTCAAAGACGACGTTTACGGCTGTACCACTTGTGGAATCTGCGGAACGGTCTGTGAGTCTGGAATCAATACTGTAGAGCTCTGGGAAGCCATGCGGGCAAACCTTGTTAAGGAAGGCCTTGGCCCCTATGGGAAACAGAGTATGTTCCCAAAGCTTGTAAATCAGTATAACAATCCTTACCTTGCCTCGCCTGAAGATCGGCTCAAATGGATTCCTGACGATGTTAAGATTGCTAAAAAAGCAAACATCCTTTATTTTGGAGGCTGTACCGCCGAACTCAGGCAGACCAAATTAGCTGTTGCAACCGCTAGAGTGCTGAACAAGCTGGGGATTGAATTCACCATGCTCGGAGAAGAAGAATGGTGTTGCGGTTCAGCTATGATCAGGACCGGCCAGCCCCATATCGAAGATATTGCTCGCAGGGTTGCCGAGCATAACGTAGAAGCCATCAAGGCTAAAGGTGCAACAAAAGTTCTCTATGCTTGCGCAGGCTGTTTCCGTTCCTCTAAGATCGACTGGCCCAGACAGCTCGGAGAAGAACTCCCCTTCGAGGTAATTCATATTACTGAGTTTTTGCAAGACCTTATTAAGAAGGGCAAAATTAAATGGGAAAAGTCCATTAACAAAACCATTACCTATCACGATCCCTGTCACCTTGGACGCCACGTTGGCGTATACGATGCTCCCCGATATGTGCTTGAAAACATTCCCGGAGTCAAATTCGTGGAAATGGATCGAGTTAAGGAATTTCAGCGTTGCTGTGGAGCAGGCGGAGGGGTAAAAGCCGGGATGCCGGAGCTTGCTTTGGGAGTTGCTGAAACCCGTGTGGAAGATGCGCTTGAAACCCAGGCTGATATTCTCTCAAGTGCTTGTCCTTTCTGTAAGAGAAACCTTCAGGATGGAGCTGATTCTCTTAACAAAAAGGATACTCCTGGGGCAGAAAAGCTCGAAGTTGAGGATATAATTGTCCTTGTGGCAGAAGCCCTTGGCCTTGAAGTTACGGGAGATTAAACCTTTAAGGTTTAATTTTTCCTTTTTTTCTTTTTTAATTTTTGGTTTTATATTATCCGGATTTTTTTCAATTGGGCTATACTTTCTTTTCCAGCTCCCGTTTCTGGTTTAACTTATATAGATAAATTTAAATACTTATAAAAGCTCATGAACAAGATATGCAAATTCCTTACGAATATCTAGGAAAAGTATTCGTATTCCTCTCAATCCTAGCTTTCTGTGCTACGGGTTTGGCTCTTCTTATAGGGGCATATTCTTTCAAAAAACACAGGATCATCTTCCCAAATTTCATCCTCTTCATGCTCTATCTCTTTTATTCTCCGGCCCGGTGGACTTGTAGAAGATTTAGGATTCGAGATACCCTAGTCGATGATATTCTAATCGAGATTAGAAATGCTTCCATGCTGGAGCGTTTCATACACACAAAAGAGCGCAGAGTAGTGCTTCTTCCTCAGTGTATGAGGCATCCTGAGTGCAAAGCCAGGTGTGATCCAGTCCATGGGTACGAATGCAAACGCTGCGGAAAATGCGATATCGCAAAGATCTGTGAGGCCGGAGATAGATATAATTTTGAGATCTTTGTAATTCCGGGAGGCAGTTTTGTTAAAAAGATCTTTAAGGAATACCGGCCAAAGGCCTGCCTTGGGGTTGCCTGCTATAATGAGCTTGCAGAAGATATGCAAGAAGTAGCCTTTATCCCGGTCCAAGGGGTGCTCCTGCTAAAAGACGGTTGTTTTAACACCGAAGCAAATGTAGAGGAAATAATCCAAAAAATGGAGATGTGCGATGTATAATTTTATTGGTAAAGTCCTCTTTGGAGCTGCAATCCTGTCTTTTATCCTTGCAGCACTTGCGCTTGCAGTAAGCAAGATCAGCCTGAAAAGACATGTCTGGCTTGCTGGTTTTTTTGTGGCTGTGCTCGATTTCTTTTATCTTCCACTCCGCCATCTCTTTATTAGATTCTCAGATTCCCGAATTCTGGATAAGTGGATGGCCTCTCTAAAAAACATGGCACAAGAGAAAGCTTTTGCAAAAACCCGAAAAAGGATAATTCTGGTTCCTCACTGCATGCGAGCCCTTGACTGTCCAGCTTATTCTACTAGAGAAGGAATCCAGTGCAAAGCCTGTGGTAAGTGTGTGTTCACCCAGTTTAAAAAAGACGCTGAAAAGTACGGGTATAAGCTCTTTATCCTTACAGGTTCTTCTTTTGTCAAACGCATCTTGCAAATGGAAAAAGCAGATGGAGTTCTCATGGTTGCTTGTGACTATGAAATCAACAAAGTTATGCGCGCTCTTAAGGGAAAAAACGTAGTAACCTATGGCATTCCTATGGAAAACGATGGTTGCTATGGAACGAAAGTTGAGTATTCAAATGTAGTTGCGGTTTTGGAGTTATTCAAGAATTCCCCTTGAGCTTAAAGCCTCAAAAGAGTTTACAAGAGTTTTTCTGAAAAAGCCAGTTTCCTAATTATTTATAAGAGGGTAGCTTTACAATGAGTAAGGTGAATATTATTTTGGGGCTGCCTAGCTTCTGAGAGAAACTCAAAAGAGGCGGGCCTCTATATAAAAAAAGGTTGCTCAGAAATGTACGATTTAATCATCATAGGCGGCGGGCCTTCCGGAGCTTCAGCCGGAAGGCGAGCCGGAAAACTCGGCTTAAAGACTCTGCTGCTTGAAAAAGCGGAATTTCCACGATATAAACCCTGCGGAGGCGGGCTTTCAGATCATGCGATATCATATCTTGATTTTAAGCTTCCGGAATCAATTCTCGAATGGGAAGTTACGGGCGCAAAAGTAAGATTCAAAGCCCAGCTTGTCGAAGCCCATAGCGATCATAGGGTTTCGACACTTGTTTCAAGAGCCAGGTTTGATAATCTTCTGCTCGAAAAAGCAGAGGAAAGCGGAATAGAAGTCCATACCAAAGAAAAGGTTTTGACTTGCAGGGAATTTTCCGATTGCGTGGAAGTTACAAGCAAAAATGCCACTTATAAGGCAAAATTTGCAATCATTGCCGAAGGAGCTCATGGGTCTCTTAAAACCTGTGTGCGGCCTGTGGATACGAAATCCGAATACGGAATCTGTGTGGTAACTGAGGTTCCTGCAAAAGAGCCGGAGATGGAAGCCAGGCTTGGCCGGGCTGTAGAAGTGGAATTTGGAGTTGCAGGGGGAGGATATGGCTGGGTTTTTCCTCATAAAA
>JAQUFK010000110.1 GCA_028684695.1 Methanosarcinaceae archaeon
CGCAACTGTATAGTAGATATAACTTGGAGACTCGGCTACGAAATATTTTAACACCGACTCTTTAGAAAAAAGAGAAGCAATAGCTCCTGCAAGAAAAAAAGCCGGAACAAGACACATCAGCACATGCAAGGCCAAGTAATCCTGCACGGCTTGAAGGCCAAGCGTCATTAGGTAAATGATATAATCAAGGGTCATTTTTATCAGATCTCAAAGGGCTATTTCAAATATATTTGAAATACTCCTTTTAAGCTATATAAAAATATCTATTTCAAATATATTTGAAATATCTTGCTAAATTCTGAAAAATAATTATTTCTCATTTAAAGTTTTAATAATAGCTTTTTCCTGAGCAAGCCTGACCCGGCTTTCCGTATCAACAAGAGTTACGGTAATTTCAGCGCCTGCCTTAAAGGCATAATTATTTGAGGTAGCTTCAATTTCGTCAACTTTTACGTGTACACTTGTGTATTCGCCTTTTTTGGGACTGTTTCTTCCATTAAGAATTAGACGCTCTCCAGCAGTCCAGAGGCCATCGTCAAGCACTTGCTGATTCTTGGTCCTATAAATTTTATTTTTCCCTTTGGAAGTCAGATCAAAATAGCTGACAAGGAGTTCGCCTCTTAGAGCCTGCCCTCCTTCTTTAACGGAACCGCTGTAAGCATTCCCATGTCCGCTTATCAGAATGGAAGTGGATTCTAGAGCAAGAGGAGTTCCTCCTGCATGCACTAAAATGAGGCAGTTTTCATCAAAACTGGCTCTTTTATCATTGGAACCAAAACTAGAAAAGCCCCCTTCTGCAAGCTCGATTTCTATGGAGGCTCCGACAGGAGCTAGTTTTCCTGGAAGATTTGAGCCACAGATCCCAAAAACTCCAGTAGCTGCCGCGGCTACAAGGCCAAAACACAGAAGCAAAAGAAAAAGAGATCCAAGGATCGGACTCAGGGCCTCTGTGGAAACTTTAAATGAAATTTCGGACTTAAAAACCCCAGCTCCGCTTTTCCCCATGATAAAATAATTTAGAATAGTTCAATAAATAGGTTCGGGTTAATGTCATAAATAATTGAGAAAAAAAGGGAAAAGAAGAGAAAAAAAGAAGGAAAAGGAAAGGAAAGAGAAACTAATAAAGAAAAAAATAGAAAGGAAAAAAGCTAAAAGGAAAAAGCAAGGAACCCAAATTCCAGCTTCAATTCTTCCTTTTACTTCTTCCGTTTCTCTTGATCTTTTAAATATTCTTCTTCTAGTTTAAAGATTCCTCTTGCTTTGAGAAGTTCTTTTTTGCTTTTTGAATAACGGAGAAGCACCAGCAACATACCGCAGAGAAGGGCTAGAAGAGCTGTGAATAATAATTTCGGAGCGGATTCCTTATAGTATTTCACATTAAGGAGCTCAGCTTCTTGTAGCTCCCTCCAGAAAAGCACCTGCCTGCCCTTGGAATCCGAGCTTAGGGAGGAAGGATTGGGCTTTGGAATTCCAAAAAAACGGTTTCCAGTAGCATAATTTTCCGGCAAGACCACCCTTACAAACTTTGAGGCAGGAGCCGGCATTACAAAGTTATGACTATCCGGAAGTTGCATGGAGTAGGCAAGATATCCGGTTACGGGTTCGTCAAAAATCAGCCATAGGCTCTTTTGATTCTGCTTGGTCTTTTTAAGGAGGGTGTAATTTATATCCGAATCCTCCGTTAAATTGGAAAGTTCTTTGAAAGTTTTAAGGTCTACAGGCGTCTGGTTTGCAGGCCCCACAAGTAAAACCAAGTTTTCAAGGGGTTTTTCAGGGGCGCGCCCTCCGTTTCCAAAGTTTTCCGTAGGGAAGATTTCAATTTCACTGCTGTTTATAAGCTGGTTGACAACTCGGATCTGTTTTTCCTCTTCCAGAAGGTAGTAGGTCGTAACGTTTGCGGGCAGCTTATGAGAATCAGGATCCTGAAAAAGCTCAAGCTCATACTCAGAGACATCAACGCTTTCATTTAGGATAAGTTCCTCGGTTTTTTCCATGCAGCCTCCTGAAAGCACAGCTAACAGGAGACACAATATGAATATGATTTTTAATCTGGCTTTTTTTTTCATAACTCCGAACACCTTTTCCTCTGCAACGCAAAAACCGATACAGTCAATCGGAGAGGCCCTGTACCGCTTTTAGCCTTAATAAGGGAAAGAATTTAAGCATAATACCTGTAATTGAGCCTGTAAGACTCTTTTTGAAATTTAGTGCTGCCTTTATATTTCTGGCGCAAAGGGTTCTGCAGAGAGAACATTTTCAAGCTCCTAGCTTCCAGAGTTTATTAGATTTATGGAAAGCGTAAACATTTCGCAAACATTTTATGAATTGGAAAGGCACAAGTTTTTGAAAATTCCAAGCTTTAGAAGAATTTTGCGGCCCTTTCGGCTCTATAAATTGTGTGCAAATACAAAAGGAATGCGCTGGGAACTCTTCCTGAATTAAAAATTCTGGTTTTTTTCTGCTGCAGCTTATAAATCACCCTTTTCATTTTTCAGCTCTGCCAGAATCAAGCCCTCTTTCTACCATGGGCCAATCAATCTTTTTTATGAACTTTGCCTGAAGTTTTGAGACATAGAGGACGTTTGCCCCGATAAGGATTTTCAGGTCCGAGGCTTTTGGAGAGGCAACTTTGAGAGGAAGCAACACAGGCCCCTGGGGAGAGGTAGAGAGCCTGAAATTTTGTCCGGTTTTCCGAATGTAGGCCCTGACCTTATCTTCAATTGCAAATCCTTGGATCACATAAAACACCTGAAAAGAGATTACCTGAAGGATATAAATAATTGCACGTTCGGCGTCGATAAAGAGAAAATAAGAAAATAAGAAAATAAGTAAAACTGGGGGAGCAAAAGCTTTATTGAAGCTTCGATTCCCGGGGCAGTTTTAAATTCCAGGAAAACAATCTAAAATCCAGATATTATGATGATGAAAGAAAAAGGTAAACTGGTAATCTGGCCTGCCTATATCGATCAGACAAGGTCCAGAAGCGAAGGCCGGATTATCTCAAGAAAAAGTTCCGTAAAAGAGCCACAATTGCATGAAATAAAAAACGCGGCTCAGAACCTGGGCCTCAACCCGGAAGTTGAAGCCGGAAAAGCCTATCCTAAATCCTGGTGGGAAGTAAGCGGAAGGGTACTTGTGGATAATAAAGGTCCAAAGTCCGTTATCGCAAAACAGATCGCCTCTGGAATAAAGAAACTGCGTTCAAGCTAAAAAATAGAAATGAATCGCTTAGGTCAGATTCACCTTCTAAACAAAGACCCATATATGTCCACATTTCAAGTTTACATATAATATCGAAACATTAATGGCTCAAGTAAAATATTTATTATTACTTACTTTTTTGAAAAAGCGCTAGATATAGCAAAGAGTTTACAAAGCCCCTGCAAAAGAGAAAAAAAGATGTCCGGAAACAAAAAAATACTCCCTGTTAGAAATCAGCCTTCTTTGGAAAATAAAAATCCCAAACTTAAACAGGCCTCAAAGAACCCGAATCATGAAATCCAGCTAGGTTGCGGCTGCGGGTCTGCTTCCTGTGAAGGATGCGCAGGAGCGCTAGGAGTTAAGGCTGGGTCCGAAAAGGAAGTCGTATTTCGCAATGTCGCAATCTTTCTCACAATTGTGCTTGTGGTAATCCTTGGAACCCTAGGCACAAAATGGATTCTGACGACCTTTTTGAGCTAAAAGCTAGCTCCTAAAGCTCGCTTTTATAGCTGTCCACTTTTTAACTTATTTTTCCTTTTAAATCCTGGCGCCCGGATTTTTCAGCTGCTTGAGCAGCTTGAGCTTTTTTAGTTTTTTCGAAGCTATAAGGATAATGCATCTGTTTGCCACAGGTCTCACAGGAAATTACAAGAATCCCCTCCTTTAGCCTGTATCTGGCATTGCGGCCCGGAACCAAAAAAGCGTAACAGTGTTTGCAGATTCTTCTTTTGATCTCAGTGGGAATTCTTATCCTGTTTCGTATTGAGATTTCGCGGAGAAGTTGGACATAGCGTTTGCTGCGTTCGGGATGCGCTTTAAACTCTTTTTCTGCCAATTCAAAAAGGCGCACCATGCGTTCTGTTGCAAGTTCTCGCATCAGATTTTTCTGTTTTTTAAGTTTATGAAAAGCTCTTGACATCAGATCAGTCCTGTTTTTGCCAGTTAAAAGGGAAGCTAAAAATAAAAGCTCCCAAAAAAAAGGAATAAGCCTTTAGAAAGAAAATTTCCTAAAAAAAGGAAATTATATCCAAAAGAGGAAACTTTTCTAAAAAGCTCAGTTCTCAAGTATAATTACCTCAATCTTGGGATTTCTCTTCTGAACAAGGGCTTTAAATTTTTCAGGATCAGCAAGCTTGTTTTTAAGACCTCCGTAGTGCATGGGAATTACAACTCTTGGGGCAAATGTGCCCGCCGCAAGAGCGGCTTCCTCCTCGTTCATAGTAGAGCCGCCTCCTATGGGTAAGAGAGCCACATCCACTCTGAGCTTTCGCATCTCCGGAGTAAAATCCGTATCTCCTGCATGATAAATTCGAAGCCCTCCAAGCTCGACTATATATCCTACTCCTTTCCCTCTCGGATGATAAGGCTTTTTGGGGGTATAGGCGGGCACAACTTCGATCCGAATTCCTTTAATCGCAAGCCCTTCAGCCAAAATATCCCCTTCGCAAATCCTTCGAGCATCCCCTCTGAAGTTCAAGGAACATTTTTCCGGAATAAGAGTTGTAGAATCCGATCTTCGAACCCCCCGGATATCCGCGGGTCTGCAGTGCCCTAAATGGTCATGGGTTATTAGAAGGATGTCAGCCTTATCCTCAAAATCCGGCTCTTCCGAAAGCATGTAAGGATCAATATAGATTTTTTTTCCGGCCCCTTCAAGCAAAAAGCCGGAGTGGCCAAGCCATTTAATTGTTACTCCATCAATTTGTACGCTTTTTATGCTAAAACCCCGCATTCTGGGATTAGTTCCAAGATATATTCCAGGCTTTTTTTCCTCTCTTTAGGAATTCATCCTTTTTTAAAGCTTCTTTTAGTTTAAAGCTTCTTTTGGCTCCATAAATCAGGAATCGACAACAAATTTGCCTTCAAGCAACCAGTTATAGATCATTTTCTGCAAGTAGCAGACCACAGGCAAGCGAATTACCACCGCTTCCCTTTTATTTCCCGCTCTATGAACAGCAATGGATTCTTTCCCATCGGCAATTAGGAAACATTCTTCATCGTAGCGGATTCCGTCAATTACAAGGTTTCGGATAAAATCCCGAAAATCACTTCCAGTTTCCCTAAATTTAAAAGGCAGTTTTCGAAACTTTTCAAGTTCATCCACAATAATGATTAGCTTATAGTTTTTTTCAATATATATCAGCTCTTTTTCAAACTCCTGAAGACAACGGGGATTTGTTGCAAAAACAATCAGTTCGGTTTTGACACCTGCCAATATTTCCCTGATCCGATTCCTTATGCCCCAATCACTTTGGATACACCAGACCGGAGATGTGGTTGGAAAATCGTAGCTTAACTCATTGAGCCGGGCTAGGGCCTCTAGAGCGCAGCCGATGAGTTCATCCTTAATCTTTCCTATGACCAGCTTAGGATCAACAGCACGAAAATAGGAAGGAGAACCCTGTCTGATTTCCACATAACCTTTTTTTGCAAGGCTTTTTAGTATTTCATAAACCTTGGCTCTTGGCACGCCAGTTAGTTCATGGACTTCTCTTGCCGGAGCTTCCTTTAAACTTACCAAGCCCGCATAGGCCTTTGCCTCATTTTCAGTAAGCCCCAACTTCTCAAGATTGTATATTAACCGGGAATCTATTTCCGAATTCATTTGTTACCCCTAAAGTAACAATAGACTTAAATGTTTTGTCTTAATATACTCGGTAACGAAAGTTCTGGTGGAAATAACTGAAAATATATAATAATATTACTAAACAAAAAGGATAAATATTATTTCATACTGAAGCGATAAGTTAGAACAGAGAAGGAAGAGAAATAACCAGAAAATAGAATTTGAAATAAAGAAAAACGCTTTTTCCGAATCCGAAACGAAGTAAGAGGGGAATCCGCTATTAAAAATATTTTTGAAAAACTGGGGATTTTTATCCAGAATAACCGGAAATCCATAATTCTTATCTTTTTACTCCTTATAGTGGTTGCAACCCAAGGGGCAAAACAGATAGAGATGGCTTCCGGAACCGAAACCTTCGTAGGAAAAGACTCCCAGCTGTACCAAGACTACGATCACCTGTACAAGAATATTTTCCAAACCCAGTCCATTGTAGTGATGGTAGAAGGCAACGAAGTAAAAAATTCGGAACTTATGAAAGCCGTGGCCCGGCTTGAACACCAACTTAAAACTACGGGAGGAATTATTGAAACCACAAGCCCTGCATCGCTTCTCAAGCAGATAAGTTATAGAGAAACTGGTAGAGCCGAGATTCCAAATACGGATGAAGAAATCAAAACCATAATCGACAATAATCCCAAAATATTCAAAGAAATCGTTCCTGACGAGACCCACATCTTAATTTCCGTGGTAATGGCAGGCTCAACAACGGATGCAAGAGAAGAAGAAATTCTTCACGCAACCGAAGAAGCCGTAGATTTTGCAAATTTTCCTCCCTCCTATAATGTCATAATAACAGGCGATCCCGCCTTCCGCGTCTCAATGAATGAGGAACTAAACTCAAGCATGGGCGTCTTATTGGGTCTTTCCGCCTTATTCATGATCATTGTGCTGAGCTTTGTTTTCAGACACGTCCGCTGGAGACTTCTGCCTCTGCCAGTTGTTTTGCTGGGAATTATCTATACCTTTGGAATCATGGGATTTCTCAATATTCCTCTGTCAATGGTCTCCATGGCGGCTTTCCCTGTCCTAATCGGAGTCGGAATCGACTATGCCATCCAGATTCATAACCGGCTTGAAGAAGAACTGCATAAACATAAAGGAGCCAGAAAAAGAGCCGTTGTAGAAACGGTAAGCCATACCGGCCCTGCAGTGCTCATAGCACTCTGTATGACAGCCCTTGGTTTTGTATCCCTTTTTACTTCATCAGTGCCCATGATTCAGGATTT
>JAQUFK010000111.1:0-1844 GCA_028684695.1 Methanosarcinaceae archaeon
TGTCCAATTTTGCCCAAGCTGTGGAGATTATAAGAAAATATAAAGCTGACTCTGTACCTGTAGGGCTTGTAAAAAACGCTCTTCGGGGCGAAGGCGAAGCTCAGATCGTAACAACTCTTGGAAAAATAATGGAGCACGAAGCCTGGGTGGATATGCGCACCGTAATTCTTATAGGGAATTCTGAATCCCGCATCTGGAATTCTCCAAGAAAAGATATCATTATCACTCCAAGGGGGTATCAGCGCAAATATGACTATTGAGAAAAAAAACTTGGAGAAGGGAGCTAAAAAAACTCCTGAAAATCTGAAAGAGCTTACAGCCCCAACCGTTGATATGGAGCCTGAACTCATAAGCATTTGTAGAGATTCCGGGGCTAGGACCGATGAGGCCAAAGCCATCTATATGAAGAGCCGGACTATGATTCAGGAGCTTATAGGAAATGCAACTTCCGAAGACCGATTTCGGCAGCGCTGCGTAATTGCTACAGGAGATGTCTCGGTTGCCGATATCTTGCGTTTTTCCAATGCCCCAATTCCAGCAGGAGTTAAAGCTATAAAGAAAGGAGCCCCGATTTTTGTGGATATCAACATGGTCAAAGCCGGAATCACAAAAAGAGGGCACTCCTCAGAAATTATCTGCGTGCTTGACGAGGACCCGGAAGCCGAACTTGCTAAAAAATTCAATATCACCCGGACCTCAGCTGGCTATCTCGCCTCAAAAAACAAACTTGACGGGAGTATAATAGCTATCGGAAACGCCCCTTCTGCCCTTATCATGGTCTGCAAACTAGTAGAAAGAGGAATCAGACCTGCCCTTATCATCGGAATGCCAGTAGGGTTTGTAAATGCGGCGGAGTCAAAAGAGCTGCTCAGAGGGCTTGAAATCCCAATTCCCTCAATCTCCTGTGTCGGAACTCGTGGTGGGACCCCAATGGCTGTGGCCTGTGTAAATGAACTTGTAACAATTGCAAACGAAAAAGAGGAGTGAGTTCGGCTCACTTTTCCTGATTTTTTTATAGAATATATTCTTCTAAAGGAATTATTTCTCCTCGGAGCTCCGATAAAGCGTTTTTTGTTAATTCACGGGCCAGTACATATTCTTCAGGAATTCCTTTATAGCTAATCCCAAAATCAGAGGCTTTTTTAAAGCCGAAACGCTTATAAAAATTGGGATCTCCTACAAGCACAATTGAGGTATAGCCCAGAGCTTTTGCTCGCTCAAAACTCTGTATTATAAGCTTGGAACCTATTCCCCTCTTCCGATATTTTAGTAATACAGAAATGGGAGCTAAGAGAAGGGTTTCATGCTTTTTGGAGTCTTCTAAAATATAGGTCTTTGTAAGCATTATATGCCCAAGCAAGCGCCCCTCTTCTTCCGCAACTAAAGCAAGTTCGGGAATATAATATTCACTATTCCGAAGTTTATTTACCAATTCTTGTTCCGTTCCATCCGAGACCTTTGCTGTCCGAAAGGCCGTTTTAACGAGTTCATAGATCTTTTCAAAATCTCTTTTGCTTTCTTCTCTAAGGAGCATTAAAGAAAATAGTCATTATGATGTATTTGAGTCTGTTTATCTGAATCTGTTTTTTGTTAAGGGAAAGAAAAGGAGGTTTTATAGTTATCTATCAGAATTAATTTTAAAGTATACTAATTTATATATCTTCCTATATTTTGCCTTCGTATAAGCAATACATATATATATCAGGGCCTTTATTAAATTGTAATAACTCAGTTGTTATAATAGATCACAAAGAAATTTCTTATTAGAATTAAGCCTAGCTTCAAAATCAATACCCTTGATTTTTCAAAGGGGGTTTTCTAAAAACCAAGCTCCTTAATTTTTA
>JAQUFK010000111.1:1944-6964 GCA_028684695.1 Methanosarcinaceae archaeon
TTAATTTTTAGGCCAGACTTTGCTTTTTGCGAAGGTCCTTTTTTTTTCAGTCCGAGCTTCAAATATATTTCTGTTATTTTTTTAGTTTCAATATATTTTTGAGAGAATTGTTGCTCAAGATCAAGCTCTGCCCTTTTTTCGATAACGGTTAGTATATCTATTATTTATTACATAGTTATGAATGCTTTCTGAGGCAGGAGTAAATCCGGATACTTCCTCAGTTAGGAGTCATCACATTATAAAAAAAGCATTTTGTTGGGAATGTGTTGTTTCAATCGGGGATCTTGATCTCAAAAATCAATAGATGCAGTCCAAAAAGTACAGAAGCTCTGTAACAATATAAATTTCTATAATAGACTAATTCTATAGAGGGATACAACAGTTCAAATTATGTGATAGATTCTGCCTTTAGATATAAAAATAAAAAGGATCAGACGGTGAACATAGGCATGGAATTTGATGAACTACCTGAAGAGGTCCGGGAATTAATCGAACAGCTGGATGAAGCTGCAGAAGACGAAGAGGAAGAAGCCATCGAGGAACTTACCGAGAAGCTTCTGGATACCGGAGTTGATATGGAAGCAATCACTCTAAAGAAGCTTTCTCTCTGCGTAATGGATGGAGAAGAAGAA
Source organism: Methanosarcinaceae archaeon (assembly GCA_028684695.1). Lineage (GTDB taxonomy): Archaea > Halobacteriota > Methanosarcinia > Methanosarcinales > Methanosarcinaceae > JAQVBP01. Next base: position 2,577 of record JAQUFK010000111.1, read on the forward strand.
ATGTCGGTAGGATGGACCAAAGTGGCACTCAAAATAGGAATTGATCCTTTCAAAGCTCTACTTAAGGGGCTTGCGGCAGGAATGAGTCTTATTGGGGATAAATATGAGAAAGGAGAAGCTTTTGTGCCTCAACTTATGATCGCATCCAGTGCGATGTATGAAGGAATGGAATTGCTCTCCCCCTATCTCAAAGCCAACTCAAGCGGCGCAGACCCCTCCACTGTAGTCATAGGGACTGTAGAAGGGGATGTACATGACATTGGTAAAAACCTCGTAAAAACCCTGCTCAGCGCAAACGGCTTTAATTGCGTGGACCTCGGAAACGACGTGGAAGCTGACAGGTTTGTTGAAGCTGCAAAGGAATATCAGGCCACAGCCGTTTCCATGAGCACGCTTATGACCACGACTATGGCTGAAATGCCTAAAGTAATCAATATGCTTGAATCATCCGGAATGCGGGATAAAATCAAGGTAATGGTCGGAGGGGCCCCCCTTTCCACGGATTATGCAGCCAAGATCGGAGCGGATGTTTCTCCTAAGGATGCTGCAGGAGCGGCTAATTGGTTAAAAACAACCCTCTCTGAATCCCCTTCGGACACTGAGAACTTGAACTGAATATAATTAACAGTTCCGTATTCAGATTTTGTATTGAATTTGCAGATTGTATCTGTCTTATATGTGTATTAGTAAAAAGGAGTTTAAAAACATGGTAAGTGAAATGACCTCTCGTGAAAGAGTCCTTGCTATGCTTAACGGAAAACCCGTAGATAGGGTTCCTGTGGTTACAGGCTCCACCATGGTGGTTGAATATATTAAAAAAAGTGGTGGAAAATGGCCGGATTTTCATAGCAACCCTGAAATGATGGTTAACGTTGCAGGGATGATGCATACGGATGCCGGGATTGATAGTGTTGTTGTGCCTTTTGGCATGTTTGTAGAATCCATTGCTCTCGGGCTTGACGTTAAGATGGGAAGAGTTGATATCCAGCCTTCGGTTCGCAGTTTTTTCAAAAAACCCGAGGAAGTAAACTACGCTAACTTCCTGGAAAATACCTATGTCCAAACGACTCTTGAGGCCATAAAGCTTGCAAAAGAGAAATATCCCGAGGCAGCTATTGCACCTTTCCTTGTTGCCCCGGTAACTCTTGCAGGGGATCTGATGGGAGCCGAAAACCTCTCAATGCTCAGCATCAAATGCCTGCAAAAAGAAAAGCAGATGGCTAAGATGGAAAAATGGCTCTCCATAGCTTTGGAAATCAATAAAATCTATGCCAAAGCCTGTATTGAAGCCGGGGCTGACCTGCTCTATTACTCCGATGCTTCAGCTTCTCCAAACCTTGTCATGCCTGATTTCTACTACAAGGTTGGAGTGCCCGTAGAAAAAGAACTGGGAGACTTTATCCACGAGCTGGGTTGCCCTTGGGTTCTTCATATCTGCGGAGATACGGTGCCCATCATCGAAGGTATGGCTTCTACTGGAGCTGATTGCCTAAGTGTTGAACAAGCCGTTGATATGAAAAAAGCTACAGAGATTGTCGGAGCAGTTCCTATTGCAGGAAATCTCACCCCCCTTCTTATGGTAGAAGGCACGGAAGAACAGATTGTAAACGAAACTCGAAAAGGGCTCAACGGAGGAGCAAAAGCAAGCATGCTCGGGTGTGGAACTCCCCCTCTTTCAACTTCGGACAGGCTTAAAACCTGGGTAAAAGCTGCAGTTGAGTGGTCTGCAGAAAATCTGTGAGTTCTTCAAAGGCACAGATTCTAACAATTGGACGCTCAAAAAGCCGGATTTGAGTTTATTTTTAAAATCCCATTTCCGGCTTTATGAGGACCTGAGATCCGGGTTTTTCGCAGATCTCCCGAATTTCAGGTCTTTTTTGTTTTTAATCCCCTTCCAAATAAGGCTTGGAGCGATAGCTATGGGAATTAGTCTTGAAAAAATGGACAAGGTGTTAAAATACCGCTGGGTTGTATTCATCATTCTTGCCCTTGCGTATTTCTTTGTATATTTCCACAGGGTCTCAACCGCTGTGGTTGCGGCTGACATAATGAAGACTTTCGGAGTAGGAGCTGCATCGATTGGCCTTTTAGGTTCTGCATACTTTTATGCATACACGGCAATGCAGCTTCCAAGCGGAATTCTAACCGACAGTTGGGGCGTTAAAAAAACTGCTGCAGTTTTCACGCTTGTAGCAGCCATAGGAGCAATTCTTACAGGAATTTCAACCAATTTTAACATGGTGCTTTTAGGAAGGTTGCTCATAGGAGCCGGAGTTGCAATGGTATACATTCCGGTCATGAAGGTTCTTGCGATCTGGTTCAGGAAAAACGAGTTTGCCTCCATGTCCGGGGTTTTGCTTGCTATAGGAAATATAGGTGCTCTGAGTGCCGCAGCCCCTCTTGCAATGGCAGCTGCAGTACTTGGAGATTGGCAGATGGTTTTTCTGCTGCTCGGAATTTTCTCAGTCCTGCTTGCAGGTGCAATCTGGGGCTTTGTTAAAGAAAAACCGGAGGATATAGGATGTCCTTCGATTCCAGAAATCGAGGCTTTTGAGGCCAGAGTAGAATATTTACCCTCAAAAAAGGTTGAAAAAATCCCTATGGGAGAAGCTCTCAAGCGGACTTTCGGAGCTGGCATGAAGTTCTGGCCGCTTTCAATCTGGTTTTTCTTCATGTACGGAAGTCTAATGGTTTACCAGGGGCTTTGGGGCGGCCCTTTCTTCAGAGACGTCCTTGGCTGGGAAAAAGCAAGCTATGCAGGGATTCTTTCCTTTATTGCAATTGGCATGATCTTTGGCTGTCCGATTGCAGGTTACCTCTCAGATAAAGTGCTTAAATCCAGAAAAAAAGTCCTCCTTATGGGCACTGCAATTTACATCGTGCTCTGGGGAGTGATCTGGACTCAGGCTGGAAATCTCACAAGCCCCCTGGCCTATACACTGATCCACTTCCTTTTCGGATTCTTCGGAGGATTCTTTGTTGTGTCATATGCTCAGGTTAAAGAATGGTTTCCAGCCTCAATCGTTGGCACAGCCGTTGGAGCCTATAATATTTTTCCCTTCCTTGGAGGAGCCATCTTCATGACTCTTACTGGTAAAATGATGGAAGTCGCCGAAGGGGTCACAGCTAGCGTGGGCCAGTACAAATCGGTCTGGTTCCTGATGTTTGTATGCATGCTGTTTGCTTTTCTCTGTCTGTTCGTCTCAAAGGAAAAAGACCCGGAAGATATGCTTCCAGGCTCTTCGGAAAACCCAGAGGTGAATAAGGCTGAATTAAGCGAGGAATCCTTAAGTTCAAAATAAGAAGAAAAATTCGAAGCAATAAGATAAAAGAGTAAAATAAAAAAAAGCGCCGATAAAACCAATCGAGATTCACCCCCTCGTATTTGGCTTGAAAAACAGTTTCAAATAAAAAATAAACTCAAAAATAACCCAAATCGAATCTCTAAAAGCTCGGGAGTTTTGCTTTTCGTGGGGATTTCGCTCTTTCAAAAATGTGTATGCGAACATAAAACCCTAAACCCTAGAAGCAGCAAATCCTCTACAAATAGGAAAACTCCCTTTAATAATGAAGAACTCAAAAAGTGCAAAAATTAAAGAGGTACAGGGGATGCAAAACTGCCAAAAAAAGAAAAAGAGGCTTGAGAAAAAAAAAGCTGAGAATGAGGAATGTTTTACGCTCAGTAACAGTTCCAAAGGAGTGTATAGTGTGGTTTTGAGCTGTTCTGGGACTGTACCTTTCTTTAGGTATTCTCTTGGCAAAAATAGATTGGCAATCTACGTTGTGGAGAGGGATTCTGAAATTTTTCCCTAAGCCTTTTTTGCAACTCTGCACCCAAACCTTGAGTCCTTTAGAGAATACTATAATTAAAAAATCCAACTGATAACAGTACCTTTAAACTCCCTCTCAAACCCCACCTCTTGCAGGGGCCGGTCAAAAATTCCGAATTTGGCAATTGTAAATATTTGACATTCTATTTGACATGACCTCTGGGTACTGTTATCATATATTTTTCCAAAATGGAAAAATTCCTTCAAGCCTATTTCAAAACAATTCCAAAACAGAACCCCTAAAAACCCCCAAAATAAGGCTCCAAAACAGAAAAAAATTCATAAAATGAATTAAAACCCCAAATCCGGAAAACCGGAGTTTCAATTTAAAAAGGGTAGTAATTAAAAAAGGTAGTAGAATCAAGAATTTCCAAATTAATGGTGTGAGCTTAATGAGTAATTTTACAATGCAAACGCGGCTTTTAGCTGCGCTTAAAGGTGAAGCTGTTGACAAAGTTCCGGTCTGCTCCGTAACTCAAACCGGAATTGTAGAACTTATGGACAAAGTAGGCGCAGCTTGGCCTGAAGCCCACAGCAACGCCGAACTTATGGCAAAAC
>JAQUFK010000112.1 GCA_028684695.1 Methanosarcinaceae archaeon
GCTTATAAAGGTTTCAAGGGAAATCGAAGCTCCAATTGAACTTGTAATGGAGACTGCAAAAATGCAGCGTCTGCCTGTCGTAAATTTTGCGGCCGGAGGAGTTGCAACTCCTGCTGATGCGGCTCTTATGATGCGGCTTGGAGCTGACGGGGTTTTTGTAGGGTCTGGAATCTTCAAGGCCGAAAACCCTAAACTGATGGCAAAAGCAGTCGTAGAAGCTGTTAACAATTATGATAATCCTGCAAAACTTGCCGAGATCTCAAAGGGTATTGGCAGCGGGATGAAAGGGATTAGCACGGATACGATTCCAAAAGAAGAGGCTCTTCAGGAACGTGGCTGGTAAAGCTCTGCCAACCCTAGGCTTTTCTTCGGAAGCGGCTACTCTTTTTGCTTCACTTGAAAGGCTAAGAGCTTAATTAACCTAGGTTGAACATCCTTTCTTGAACTGAAAGGATGTTCAAATCTATTCATTTTTTTTCTGATTTTAATTCCGTTTAGGAAAAACTCATCATATAATAATTTTTACAACGTGGTGTTTTCAATGAAGATCGGAGTAATTGCTATTCAGGGAGCGGTTTCCGAACATATTGAGGCTTTGAATAAAGCTCTTTCTGAAAGAGGGGAAAAAGCCGAAGTTGTTGAAATTAAACACAAGGGAATTGTTCCGAAGTGTTGTGGAATTGTGATTCCGGGAGGAGAGAGTACAACGCTTTGCCGGTTACTGAGCAAAGAGGGAATTGCCAAAGAAATAAAAGAAGCGGCCTCCCGGGGTATTCCTATTTTTGGGACCTGCGCGGGCCTTATTGTTCTTGCAAAAGAAGGGGATAAGCAGGTGGAAAAGGCTAGTCAGGATCTTTTGGGGATTATGGATATCAAGGTAAACAGAAACGCTTTTGGTAGGCAAAGAGATTCTTTTGAGGCCGAGCTTGAGCTTGAAATCCTTGATTCTCCCTATCCTGGAGTTTTTCTCCGGGCTCCAGGCATTACAAAATGTGGGAAAGGGGTACGCTTGCTCGGAGAACTTGAGGGACTAGGAATTGCAGCTGAGCAAGGAAAGGTGTTGGCTCTGGCCTTCCATCCCGAGCTTACCCAGGATTTGCGGCTTCACCACTATTTCTTGGATAAAATATTTAGGTAAATTTTTCCCTCTTTTTTTCCAATTCTTTATTTGGAAAGAGGACTGCTCTTGAGGCCCTACAATTATATTAAGGCCCATGATATATAAATGCAATAAATTATGTAGGTGAATAGAAATGGCAAAACTAACTGCAGAAATGAAAGAAAAGTTTTCTAAAATGAGAATCTTTCCGCTTGCAACCGCTTCTAAAGATGGAAACCCTAACGTTGTGCCTATAGGCTTTTGCAAGCTCCAAGAAGATGGAGAAACTATCTGGATTGCTGATAACTACTTTCTGAAAACTCGCACAAATCTTGAGGAAAATCCAAGGGCTGCAATCTTTGTTTGGGGTCCTGAAATTAAAGGTTGTTTTCAGATAAAAGGAGATATTGATCTAAGAACCGAAGGGGATGAGTACGAAAAGATGTATACGATGGTCAAAGAACGTGGTGATAAATACCCTGCAAAAGCCCTTGCCATTCTGAAGATCACAGAAGTTTATGAGTGCAAATCCGGAGCCGAAGCCGGAAAGCAGCTTCTGTGAATTTTTTTTAATTATTCCTTTTATTTCCTTTTTCTGATAGGAAGGGCTAAAAAGCCCTTCCATTTTTTCCTTTTAAATCAGCATAGGGCTGTTTCATTAGCTCAGCTTAGCTCTTCTTCTCCTTCGTCTTCAAATTGCTTGTAGCTGTCTGAGCCTACCATGGCTGCGGCAATTGAATCAATTCCATCAAGCCATTCTGTTACAAGTCCGAAGGGTAAATCCCCCATTATTTCTTCGGGGAGGTTGGCCCCTTTGAGAACAGCGGCTCCGCAACGGGCAGTAAACTCCAAAGCGATTTGAAATTCTTCTGATTCCTCGGCTTCTAAAGCTGCTTTTATAAGCTCTTCAAGGTTTTCTCCTTCCTCGTAATCTCCAAGGACATAACACTCAAAAGCAGCAAGGGCGCCCATCAGGGAGTTTTGTACGGAGTCAATCATAAGGTCGATATCCTCTGAAATAGGCTCAAGCTTTGAAAACACAATCTTCCTAATTGCTTCAAGGATTTCCAGGGCCTTTTCTTCGGAAAGTACTCCTTTATCATAGCGGGCAATGACTTTAAGGCAGGCTAGGATAACATCATCTACCATATTCACAAATATGGCACTTTCCTTTCCTGACTCTTCCTCCGCTTCCGATTCCTTTATCTCAAATCCGCTTTCCTTTACCTGGGTAAGCCAGTTTTCCCAGCGTTTCTGAGTATAAAATTCATAAGGAAATTGATTTAGCTCCTTCTCAGGCACGAGTAACACCGCGTATCACATTTTTTACTTATTTGTTAATCTTTCTTTTTATTACTAAAAGGTGTTGTTTAGCTCACCAGCCAAGTTTCACTTTTTTCAAAGAGTGTCCCGCTGTGCATTCTGTATCGATATTTTCAAGGACTTCTACGATTTTGCACTTGTCCCCGCTTAAAAGTGCTTGGGGATGGCAGCTCTCATATTCCTTGCAGTCCTTTGTATCACATTTCGGAGGCTCATACACAAATCTTGCTCCTTCAACGGCTTTTCTGGACTCCATTGTTGCGGGAACTGGAGCTCGGCTGACGTCTACGGCAAGCACTCCCCCCTCATGGAGGAAACACTTGTGGACCTCATTGTTTCGGATTCTTTCAATCCTATACCTGCGCCCGGATTCAAGGTTAAGACAAGTGTTTCTCAACCTGCATTTCTCACATTCAGGCATTTCTCCTTTAAATATAAATTCCAGTCCCTCTTTTGCGAGGCGTGATCCGATAAGGGTTATTTTAGTATCGCTTTCTATCATGCTCTTTCCTTCTATTATATTAAGAGGTATCTTTTGAAATTTTAGGAATATTTCTGAAATATATAAAGTAATTTGAATTGGATTTTGGATCTCTTAATTTTTGAGATTTTGAATTTAATTTCTATTAATTCCGGGTTTTACTCTATAAGGGGTTTAGTCTATTATTTTTCCTTACTCTATAACTTTCGTGAGCTTTGCAACCTTTTCCGCAGCTGACAGGGTTAGTCCACTTCCCAAAATAGTATAACGTTCCGGTCGAATTTTATGTGCCTCTAACAGGGCTTCTAATATATACCTGTCCTCTATGCCTAGCTCTTTGGCACTTGTAGGAGCTCCGATTGCTTTTAAAGCAGTTCGGATTTCTTGCCAGTCTCCTCCGTGCAGATACATCATCATAATGGTTCCAACTCCACACTGTTCCCCATGTAGAGCGGGGTTTGGGGCCAGCCGGTCAAGAGCGTGGCTAAACATGTGTTCTGAGCCTGAAGCGGGTCTTGAAGATCCTGCAATGCTCATGGCAACCCCATTTGAGACAAGGGCTTTTACCACAAGGCGGGCTGAGCTTTCAAGTTCAGGTTTAATCGAGCTTGCTGATTCGAGAATAACCCTTGCAGCCATGCGAGAAAGGGCAGCTGCGTATTCTCCAAAGTACTCGTTTCGGAGTCGATTTGCAAGTTCCCAATCTAGGACTGCCGTATAGTTTGAGACAATGTCTCCACAACCTGCCGCAAGCAAGCGGAAAGGAGCTGCTGAAATAATTTCGGTGTCTGCAATAACGGCTAGGGGGGCATTTGCCTCGGCTGAAGCTTTTCTTCCGTTGTCCAAAACGGAGGCTCGGGAAGAGGCAATTCCGTCATGAGATGCGGCCGTAGGCACACTGATAAAAGGGAGTTGCAGTCGGGTGGCTGCAAGTTTGGCGATATCAATGGATCTTCCACTTCCAACTCCCAGAAGAAAAGCTGAAGCTTTTTCTTGAGCTATTTCTCTGACCCTTTCCACTTCTTCTACACTAGGGCTGCTTGTAAGCACTATTTCGGCATTCTTTCCGGAATCTAGCAGGAGGTCCCGGACTTTTTTTCCAGCAACGGTTTTTGTGGTTTTTCCAGTTACGATTAGAGCATTTCCTTCCAGTTTAAGGTCTTTGCAAACCCTGCCAATGCTTTCGATAACTCCGTGCCCTACAAGCACATCTCTTGGCAACTGCATCCATTTCTCGCTGTTTTTGCTTCGGCTCAATTTTATACCTGCATTCTTTTTTAATAGCTGAATAAATTTAGATTCGTGGGTTTGGTTTTCTATATTTAATTTTTTATTTTTTTAATTTTGATTAAGACACCTAATTCGAGAGAGGCTCAAATTCATAAACCTTCTAATCCACAAAACTTTTAGTCCATAAAACTCTTAATTAAGAAAGGTTTTTCTTAAAATCGTTTTCTCTACAAAGATAGAGTAGGTATTAATTCTATTAGGATATTGCTATTTCTGAATAACCGTGATAATGATGAACTCTCTTATAGATAAAATTTCTCAGTTTATTAACGTTTATTATCTGAACCCGATAAGGGGCGACTCAGGTTATAACGTGGTGAACACTCTTACCTGGGCTTTGATCCTGGGAATATGTATCTTCGGAGTCTTTAGGCTCCTGAACACCCTTAAAGTGAGGATAAACTCCCGCTTTATCGCTTCAGTCTTGCCCTTTGTTCTTGCAGGCTCCTCCCTAAGAGTGCTTGAAGATGCTGGGATCTTTGAGCCTCCTTGGAGCTATCTTTTTATAACTCCGAATATTTATTTTCTGGTCTTTGGGCTGACTGTCTTTTGTCTTTGGGTTTCTTTAAAGCTGGAAAAAGCCGGGTTTATCCGGGATTTTCATCTGGCTTTTGCGGGGCTCGGACTGCTTTGGTTTTTGGGAAATCTTACAGTCCTTTTTTATGTGGAGGACTTGGTTTTGGCTTCTGTACCTTTCTTTGTACTCGGAGCTGGGGGCAGCTTGGCTTTGGGATTTTACTGGGGAGCTCGAAAACTGAAATCAAAGATCTTTACCGATCCCCTTAACCTTTCGATTCTGCTTGCCCACTTTCTTGATGCCTCCTCAACGGTAATAGGAGTCGATAAGCTCGGCTATTACGAAAAACATGTGCTGCCAGCCTATCTAATTGATCTTACGGGCTCCGCATTGGTTATGTACCCTTTGAAGCTTATTATCTTTATAGGGGTGCTTTACATCCTTGATACTCAGTTTGAAGAAGACGAGGAGACTTTGAAACTCGCAATGCTGGTAAAAATGGTGATTCTTATCCTAGGGCTTTCTCCTGCTTGCCGGAATACCATCAGAATGACCTTTGGAATTTGAATTTTTTATTTATTATTATTATTATTATTATTATTATTATTATTATTATTATTGGAATGTATTTTTCTTTGGAGTGATTTCTTTTTATGAACGATAAAAATTCCCAAACTGCGCCCGACTCGGAAGCTTTTATTCATACTTCTTCCCAAAACAAGCCTTCAGAAAAACCGGAACTTTGGGGCTACTTGCGACTTATTCGTCCATATGTTTTTTTAACGGTCTTTATTTTTGCTCTTTCGGCCTTTATGGGCTATGATTCTTTATCTCATTCCCCGGAACTGGCTGGAATGATCACTGAAAGCTTTGAAGCCAGTTTTGGCCCTATTTTGGATCTGCCTCCTCTTTTAATCATGCTGGTAATCTTTTTAAACAACGCTTTTGTAGGCCTGCTTTTAGTGCTCTTGGGGCTAGGGCTTGGTCTTGCGCCAGTCTTTATAATTGCTTTAAATGGCTTTGTGCTAGGGGCAATTTCGCGGGTGGTGGCTGCAGAAATAGGTAGTTTGGAAGTGCTGCTAGCTCTTCTTCCTCACGGGCTCGTGGAACTTCCCATGATCTTTTTAGCGGGAGGAATCGGGCTTCGGCTTGGGCACAGAGTGCTCCTCTCCCTTTTTGGAAAAGCCGGCGAAGTAAAAAAAGAATTCCGGGATGGGATTTATTTCTATTTCCGTTGGGTTGTACCTCTCCTTTTTGTTGCAGCCCTAATTGAAACGTTTATAACTCCTCTGGTTTTGCAGCTTTTCCAGACTTGATTTAGAGGGTCAATTGAAGCTTGATTTGAGAAAGGTTGATTAAAGCTACTTTTATTAATGATCGCCTTTATTAAGCAAAGCAATGTCCGGAATATTACGTTTAATTAATTTTCCAGGGCTCGAATCAAATTCAGAAAAAGGAACAGAATTTCCGAAAAGGAAAATATTTGAGGGACAATATATATGATTGACCGAAAAAAAATTCAGGAAATTGCCGAGAAGTATTATGAAAACGCTGAGCAGATCAAGGTCGGAACCGTAGCTTCTCACTCAGGGCTTGATATCTGCGATGGGGCCGTTGAGGAAAATTTCAAGACTCTTGCTATCTGTCAAGCGGGCCGAGAAAAAACTTACACTGACTATTTCAAGGCAAAGCGGGATCCTTCCGGAAAAGTTGTCCGGGGAATTGTAGACGAAACTCTGGTCTTTGATAAATTCAATGAAATCTTGCTTCCGGAAAACCAGCAACAATTGATCGAGAAAAACGTGCTTTTTGTCCCGAACCGTTCTTTTACCTCCTACTGCAGCATTGATGCAATTGAAGCTTCTTTTAAAGTTCCCCTGGTTGGGACAAGGAGTCTGCTCCGAAGTGAAGAAAGAAGCGAGGAGCAGAGCTACTATTGGATTTTAGAAAAAGCAGGGCTTCCCTTCCCTGAAAAAATCGAAAATCCAGAAGATATCGACGAGCTTGTTATGGTAAAGCTTCCCCATGCCGTAAAGAAGCTTGAAAGAGGTTTTTTCACAGCTGGAAGCTATAAGGAATATCAGGAAAAATCCGAAGCTCTTATCAGGCAGGGCGTAATTACTAGAGAAGCTCTTGAAACCGCCAGGATCGAGCGCTACATCATAGGGCCGGTCTTTAATTTTGATATGTTCTACTCTCCAATCGAAACCGAGATGAATCCTCTTGAACTCTTGGGGGTGGAT
>JAQUFK010000113.1 GCA_028684695.1 Methanosarcinaceae archaeon
ATAATATAAAAGAGATACGCTTTAGATAAAATTCCGAAATTCAACGAGCGCTAGCTATAAAAGAATTCAGAAGAAAATTGTTTTTTTAAAATGTTGAACGAATGAACAAAATTAATATATAAGTAAACTCCCTTAACTTCAATTTTATGAAAAACAGCTCTTTTAAACCCCATTTTGATGTTATAGTAGGCTGCGTGCTTTACGGCACCTTTGGGATTTTCCTTGAGCATATCAGGGCAATGTCCGCAGGCTCTATTTTATTTTACAGACTGCTTTTTGGACTTTTTGCGCTCCTTTTTTATTTTTGCTTAGCCGGAGGCTGGAAACAGCTTAAGCTCGGGAAAAATTGGAAATGTCTAGTTCTGCTTGCTATTCTGAACACTCTTACAAGTCTTGGTTATTTCATCTCCATTAAGTTAAGCGGGCTCTCAATTGCGGTTCTGCTCTTATATACAGCTCCGGTCTACGTAAGCTTCCTTGCTCCTCTGCTTCTTGGAGAAAAGAGCAGTAAAAACCTCTTTCCCCTTTTTCTAGCTCTTGTTGGGGTGTTGCTGGTCGCCCGCCCGGAAAGCTTGTTAGAAACTCCGGAATCTGGAATAGAGCCCACATCTTTTCCGGGACTGATAGCCGGGCTACTCTCAGGGCTTGCCTTCAGTGGAGTTATTCTGGCAACCCGTTATCTTAAAGAGGATTATACAGGGCTTGCAAAAACCTTCTGGGTAACAGCCTTGGGACTTGTACTCATGTTTCCCTTTGCTCTATTTACCCCTTTACCCCTAATCTTTGAAAACTTTAATCCTTTGCTATTCCTAGGCTTTACCGCAACCCTTGCAGTTCTGCTCCACATGAAAGGTTTTTCCGGGCTCAGTGCCAAAACCGGAAGCATTCTTGCCCTCCTTGAGCCTGTTTTCGGGATCCTATTTGACCATGTGCTCTTGAAAAATCCTCTTTACTCTAGCACAATAGAAGGTTGCTTTTGTATTCTGGCTGCCGCAACTCTCGTAAGTTTTGAGGGATTTACCCGAAAGAAAAGAGCTCTGAAATAAGATTAAAACCTACATTTGAGAATATGAAGGATTCGAGCCTGAAATTCACTCCCTTTTTAAAAAACGGAGCAAGGTATTATCGCTTTGAAAAATATGATAATGTATCTTCTAGAGGAGAACTTCCCTGTGAATATATATGTGGCCCCCACTTTGCGGTTTGGGAAGGGGTTTTGCTCTATTCAGATGGAAAGTTCTTCCGGAAGCTTAGGGTAGGAGAGGATATTTCTGAAAAAGAGTATCTGGATTTAAAAAAAGTTGTGGAGCTTGGCAAGGAAAGGTTAAGACAAATTCGAAGCCAGCAAAAGAAAAGAAATTTGTAAACTTCGCTTGATCCTTAAACCCTTTTTTCCAAGTATCGATTCTCAAAACATTTTCACAGTTTTTCCAAGTCCTTTTTCCAAAGCTTTTTTATAAGCTAGCTGAGCGCTTGCAACGTCTTGGATGGCAAGCCCTGTCGAGTCAAAAATCGTAATTTCCTCATTTCTTGTCCGCCCGGGTTTCAGGCCTGCTATAATTTCTCCCAACTGGCAATAGATATCATTTTCCGAGATGTAGTCTTTTGCAAGGGGCACATTTACTTCCCCTGAGTGCAGAGCCTGCACCATGTCATCTACAATAATTTTTGAAGTTAAAAGAAGTTCTGGATCCAATTCTTCTTTGCCCACGGCATCAGCTCCGATTGCATTGATGTGGGTTCCTTCCCGGATCCATTCGGCTTTTATAAGGGGCTTTCGGACAGGGGTTGTGGTAACAAGGATATCGCAATCGCAAACTTTTTCCACCTCCTCTTCCCAGCGAATTTCACAGGCAATACTGGTTTTCATATCCTCTTTAAATTGCGCAACACTTTGTTTCCTTCTTGACGTTATCCGTACCAGTTCCGGCTCAAAAAAATAACATAGTGCTGCGAGCTGGGTTCGGGCCTGCCGGCCAGCTCCTACAATTCCTATAATTTTTGAATCTTTTCGGGCAAGATATTTTGCGGCAAGTCCTCCTGCAGCCCCAGTCCGAATATCAGTCAGATAAGTCCCATCTAAAACCGCCACAGGAGCTCCGGTTTTAGGGGAGATTAAAACAATTAAAGCCATTACCGTAGGAAAGCCTTTTTCTGGGTTTTCCGGATGTACGTTTACAATTTTTACCCCAGTTATATCCTCTTCTTCAAGGTAGGCAGGCATGGTCCTAAGATCCCCATTATAAGACGGATAATATAAATATGACTTAGGCGGCATTTGCACTTTTCCAAGCCCGTGCTCTTTGAAAGCTTTTTCGACTACCTCTATTGTAGCCTGCATCTTTACAACGCTTTTTACTTCTTCTTGCTCCAACCACAAAACATTCATAAAATAACCCTCCGGCCTTTCCCTTAAACCATTAAATATCCAGCCCTGATTCTCAATTGGCATAAATTTGCAGCCCTTAAGTGCTTTGGCCCCTGAACTGTCTTAGGAATTTCCTTTTCTCCTAAGTTGCTTTCATAGTAAATTGTATTGGTATGTATATAATATACTTAGGTCCTTTAAATTCTTCAGGCTACTATTTATTAAGAGCCAGGTGTTTGATGTGGAAAAAGCTCAACCAAGCAACCTAAGAGATAAATTATTGAAACCCGCAGCCGATATCCGGAATCTCCTTTGCTGGGGTTATCCTAAGTTTGCCACAATTCGTTTTGTTGCAGACCACGCTGGCTTAAACACCCAGGAAAGACAGATTCTGGTACGGGTTATTTTGCCTCCGGACAAAACCCACAGCCGAGCAAAGAAAAGCTTGGACTGCACCCAGCTTCGGGGAAGAGTCCTTCTAATTGACGGCTATAATGTCCTTCTTTGTATAGATAGCCTCCTTAAAGGAGAGCTCATGTGGCTTTGCGATGATGGTTTCATCCGGGATACTCGTTTTTATTTCGGAAAAAGAAAACAAATTTCAGAAATTGAAGAAGCTCTTGAAACATTACTCTCTTTTCTTGCTGGAGCTGCTCCTAAGGCTGTAAGTTTCCTGCTTGATTCGCAGATCAGCAAAAGCGGGGAACTGGCAGGCCTTATCCGGAAAAGACTTAATGAAAAAGGAATCGATGGAGGAGCTTGGACTTCAAAGCACGTGGATTTTGATCTAAAAAGGGCTGGAAAACTCTCTGGGATTTCTTCTGAGAAATGCACAAAGAGCAGTTCCTTGAATAATTTAAATAAATATTTGAAACGAGCTTCTAAGAAAGACCCAGAAGAGCTTTCAGCCAACTTTTCAAAATATATTTATAACGAGCCGCTTCTAATTGCAACTTCTGATGGCATTATTATTGATGAGGTTTTTGAAGTGCTTGACATTCCTGGCTGCCTTATGGAAAAAAAAGGCCTAAAAGCCTTCAAATTGCATTGAATTTGTTTTATAGCATGCAGCATAAAACTCCTGAGCCTTTTCTCGGGGCGAGTTCACTTTTCGGAAATCCATAAATAGCGCTCAAGCCCTCCTATTTTTTCTTTCATTAGCTCGGGATCTAATAGGTTTAGCCCTATTTTTTTTTCCCCTTGATCCAGAATTTCATCTGGGATTTCGAATTCAAAAAAAGGAGGTTTGTGTACCTCAAGCTCGAGTTCCGGAGGCTCTTTTCTTTTCCTGCTTCCAGGAAAAAGCAGAATAAAGCCTATGCTTAAAAGGAAAAAGCTATATTCGCCTCCAAATTCTTTCCAGTCTGGAAAAGCAAAACCGAGCCCTAAAAAATCTAAAGCCGGAAAAGAGAGCAGGAGTCCGGAAGCCAAAAAGAGCAGTAGGCCAAAAAAAGCTCTTTTAGGCCAGGGGCTCAAAGGTGATGCAAGCCACCAATTCAGACCTGAAGGGTGCAGAGGGCCTTTCTTTAGCTCTTTTAGAAGCTTTGAGGCAGCCTCTTCAATCCGCCAGGAGGAAAGGGAATTAAAAATTTCAGTTTTATTTGCTTTTTTTCCCTTTTCTTCTTTTATTCGCTTTTTTTCCCTTTGCTTTTTTGTTGCTTCTCTTTTCTCTTTTTCTTCCCATTCTAAAAGCCGCAGGCAGACTTTTAGTTTTTCTGCGGCTTTTTTGAAATACCCAAGCCTATAATAAAAAAAGCCTGTGAAATAAAGTAGATGGGCTTGCATTTCCCAAATTTCTTCTTTTTTCGAATTTCGAAGCGTCTCACCCTTTCTAAAAGGAAAAGCTCTTTTTGAATAGGGGCTTTCTTCGAGTTTTCGGATTATCGAAAGGAGGGTATGCTTGTAACTGGGACTTCTGAATTGAAAACTGACTTCTGCCTTAAGGTAATTTGCATAAGCTTCCCAGAGCAGTAATTGAGGTTTTCCGGGACTTAAGAAAAGCGCTTTTCCAAAAGACTCTGCAGCAGCTCCGTAAGCTTGCTCTTCAAGTTCAAGCCTAGCCTTAAGGCCTCTTGCAAATTCATTTTCCTGCCCCCCTGCAATTGAGGCCTCAAGCTCTTTTAAAGCTCCTTTATTATCCCCAAATTTAAAATAAAGGGCAGCAAGCCCGTTATGGGCATGCACATTTTTTGGATTTGCCGCAACAGCTTGTCTGTATGCCCAAAAAGCCTCCTCGGTTCTGCCCAGACGAGTTGCGGCAAAACCTAAAAGAAGCGAGGCAAAGTCTCCGTATACCTTAAACCCTGCTTGAGGCTCAAGGCTTTCTGCTACTTTTTCATATTCTCCTAATCGGAGAAAAGCAAAAGCTTTAAGCAAGCAGACATTAGGGTTTTTTAAAAGATGTCCTGGGGCCTTTTCAAAGGTTTCAAGAACTTTTTTCCATTCTCCCAAACGGGAAAAAACCAGCCCTTCTCCAAGCCAAGCCGCTTCCCGGTCTTTTCCTTCCAAAGGAATCTGTCCAAATGTTTTTAGGGCAGCCTTATATCTTTTAAGAGAAATAAGCGCAAAACCCTGGGCAGTAAGCCCGGCTTCGGAAATATGGGAATTTTTAGAAAATTTGGCTTTTTCAAGAACTTTAAAGGCTTTCTCAGAGCGATTCATGTAGAGGAGCATAAGGCCTCGATTTAGTTCCAAAGCAGCGTCTTTGGCTCCGAGAGCCAAAGCTTTCTCAAAAGTTTTCAGAGCCTCGGAATATTCTCCCAGTTCAGCAAGAGCAAGGCCCTGGAATTTTAAATTTTCCGGCTTCTGTTTCTCCTCCGGAACTTTTTCATAATACTCAAGATACTTGGAAAAAGCAGTCTGAAGCCCCGACTCTTTTTCTTTAGCCGATTCTGGCCCCTTTTTTCTAAGCCTGCTAAGCGCAACGCCCTTGTTATAACGTGCCAAAAGGCTCTCATTCTCAAGTCCAAGCAATTCCTCATAAGCTTTGAGGGCTGCTTTGCAACAAGCCATTTCGCAAAGGGCATTTCCCTTCCCGCTCCAGGCATAAGAGTTTGAAGCATCTAATTCCAGTGCCGCTTCAAAAGCTTTGAGAGCTTCTTGCATTTTTCCAAGTTCGAGAAAAACACTGCCTTTTCCGCAGAGGCTTCCTGCGTCTTTAGGATTAAGGCAAAGAGCCTCCTCAAAAAGCTCAAGAGCTGCTTTAAAGTTGCCAAGCCCAAAAAGAGCGTTTCCTTTTCCTCTCAGAGATTGGAAATTAACAGGCTCAAGCTTTAGTGCCAACTCAAAAGCTTCAAGAGCCGCTTCAAAGTTGCCAAGCATTATAAAAGCGCTTCCTCTATTTGCAAGGGCTTCGGAAAAATCCTGCTTCAAGTTAAGGGCTTTTTCAAAAGCCAGAAAAGCTTCCCCGTATCTTTCGAGAGTGACAAGAGCTTTTCCTTTCTTATTCCAGAAATCAGCGTTCTCTGCTTCCAATTCCAGGGCTTTTTCAAAAGCTTCCAGAGCTTTTCCGGTTTTTCCCTGGTTTGCAAGCACCTCTCCTTTTCCGGCCCAGGCTTCTGCAACCCCAGGTTCTAACTCCAGCGCCGCTTCAAAAGTTTTTAAGGCCTTTTCTGGTTTTCCAAGCCCCTCTAAGATTTTAGCTTTTTCTCGCAGGGCTCCGGCATGAGCAGGGTCCAGCTTAAAAGTTGCCTCAAAGGTTTTTAGCGCCTCTTCAGGCTGCTTAAGACAGTGGAGGACAAGGCCTTTATAGTAGAGAGCTCCCGGGTTTTCAGGCTCGATTTCCAAAGATTGAGAAAAGGCTTTGAGAGCTTCTTCATACCTTTTTAGGTTATAGAGAGCAAGGCCTAGATAGTACCAAGCTCCGGCATCCTTTTCGTTTTCCTCAAGCACTTTTTCAAGGGCTTTTAAAGCTTCTGCGGGGCGGTTAAGATAGCCTAAGGCAAGTCCTTTGCAATAGAGAGCCTGAGAATAAGCCGGCTCAAGCCTAAGAGCTTTTTCAAAGGCTAAAAGGGCCTCTTCTGGCCGATTAAGGTAGCTTAATGTGTTTCCTTTATAGTACCAGGCTCTGGAATCCTCTGGATTTATTTTAAGGGCTCTTTCAAAAGCTTCCAGCGCTTTTTCAAAAGAGGCTCGGGCTTCGGCGTATTTTTTCAGGTTCAGAAAAGCAAGGGCTTTGCTGTAAAAGGCTCGGGCGTAGCTGAGGTACATGTGCTATAACGCTCCGGGGATCCACTAAATTTCAAAGCAAAAAATGCTAGAATTTTAAAAATATAGATTAAAGAATTCAGGCTGCGTTCTATAAAAAAGGGTGCCGAAAAAAAGATTCTGATCTCAGTTATTTTTATCTATTTTGTTAAGCTTTTTTAGATCTGGATTTGTTTTTTCTGGGCAGGCCCTTTTTTACCATTCGAGTACTTTTTTCGTAATATAAACAGCCAGTATCAGCCCTGCAAACGCAAATGCAAAAAGAAAGCTTGCAATTAGGTGAGGAGATTGCTCGCCTCTTTCCGAACGGAGAAGGGGAATATGGTCAAAATTACCATTTCCAAGATTATAGGAAATGTCAGAGATCGGAAGA
>JAQUFK010000114.1 GCA_028684695.1 Methanosarcinaceae archaeon
AATCCGTCCCGAAACTTTCATTAATTTCAGGTAGTTTCAGAAGTCTCAGATTTTCACTTTTCTTTTTCAGAAATTCCAGAGCCTCAGCTGTAAAATCGGGAGCAAGGATGATTTCTACAAATTTTTCTTTCAGGAATTGAGCCGCTTCAAGGTCAAAAGTTTTATTTGTGCAGATGATGCTTCCAAATGCAGAAATCGGATCTCCATCCCACGCAGCTTGTAGGGCTTGAAGCAGACTGTTTCCGGTGGCAAGTCCGCAGGGATTGTTGTGCTTTACAATGGCGACTGCAGAAGCCTCATTTCCAAGTTCTTTTACCGTCTGAAGGGCGTTATCAGCGTCCACATAATTGTTATAGGAAAGTTCTTTTCCATGTAATTGAATAACTTTTGAAAGGCTGGGACCTTCAATTTCGGGGTCTTTATAGAAATAGGCTTGCTGATGCCAGTTTTCCCCGTAGCGAAGTTTCACTCCTTTAGCAAAGTTCATCCGCATAACATTTTCTTTGAGCAGGGCTTTGCTCAAGTAAGTGTCAATGGCAGCATCATAGTTTGCCGTATGTCTGAAAGCTTTGACTGCAAGTTCGGCCCTAGTTTTTTCCGAAACAATTCCACTTGATCTGATTTCTTTTAGGATGCGACCGTAATCCGAAGGGTCTGAGAGAACCACTACGGATCTGTAGTTCTTGGCAGCCGACCGGAGTAAAGTAGGACCTCCGATATCAATGTTTTCTATGGCTTCCTCAAGCTCAACCCCTGCTTTTGAGATCGTAGCTTCAAAGGGATAGAGATTTACAGCTACCATATCAATAAGAGCTATGTCTTCTTTTTTAGCTTCTTCCATATGTTCTTTATTTTTCCGGAGGCAAAGCAGACCTCCATGAATCCTGGGGTGCAGAGTCTTGACCCGACCTCCCATCATTTCGGGAAAGCCCGTAACTTCCGAAACATCGCTAACTTCCATTCCGGCTTCTCGAATACTTTTTGCAGTTCCGCCGGTTGAAATTATTTTAATTCCGAGTTCCTCGAGTCCACGTGCAAATTCTACAATGCCTGTCTTGTCAGAGACGCTGAGCAGTGCCCTTTTTACCAAAAAATCACCAATATACTCTGTTTCTATATAGGTGCCTATATAATTTATGGTCAAGCGCTTTCTCAAATTCCCGGATCCGGAAAAAAAGCCCAAAAAGCTAAATACAGCCTTCCTATAAAAAGTCTTAAAAATTATTCCAAATCAAAGAATCAAATAGGTGTTTTCTCCATGTCTGTAACAAAGCCTGAAAAATCCAACTCTTCTAAAGCTTTTTTTCCCCTTTCTGAAATTCTGGAGAAGCGTCAGCACTTTGATAGGATCTGGACTCTCTTAAAAAAAGAGTACCCAAACCCCAAACCGGGACTAAACTATAAAAATCCTCTTGAGTTGCTGCTTGCAACTATACTTTCGGCCCAGTGCACGGATGCTCAGGTCAACAAAGTTACGGAAAACCTATTTAAAAAGTACAAATCCGTGGAGGCTTATGCTTCGGCTGATCCAAAGGAGCTCGAAAAGGAAATTTATTCTGTAGGTTTTTATCGCCAAAAGGCTAAAAATATTATCCGAACTGCGCAGCTTCTGCTTGAAAAGTATGATTCGAAAGTTCCGGAGACTATGGAAGAGCTTATAAGTCTTCCAGGAGTTGGACGAAAAACAGCAAATATCGTACTTGCACGCGGTTTTGGACATATTGAAGGAATTGCAGTGGACACCCATGTGAAAAGACTTTCAAAAAGGCTTGGCTTTACCGAGCAGGTTGATCCCATAAAAATTGAAAGAGAGCTTATCGCGCTTGCAAAAAAAGAGGAGCTTGATGCACTTTCTATGACTCTGATCCTTCACGGAAGAAAGGTCTGCAAGGCTAGAAGGCCAAAATGTGCAGAGTGTTTACTAAAGCAGCTTTGTCCTTCAAGCAGGCTTTGAAAAATGTTAAAAAAGATATAATTAATTTGAAGGGAGTTAGAAAAGAATAAGAAGAAGGCTAAAAGAGCCTTTTTCCAGATTTTTTGGAAAAAGAGGGAAAAGCTTGTCCCTCTCTCATACTTTTTTATTGAAGAGTTTTCCGAATCCAAAGCTGATTCCAAGCACAAGTAGTGTCCCAAGGACAATTGCTGCAATCTCTCCACTTTTGCCCATGCCTGCAATTGCGTAGTCTGGCATTGGGGCTCCCACAACAGGTTCCATTTCTTCAAGTTCGGCCATTTTGGATTCCTCAATCACTCCCTCAGCTGCGCTTTCGAGTCCATCTGGATCCGAAGATGCAAGGAAAGGAGCAAGCACTGAAAGTACAAGCGCAATTAGGATTCCCGCATAAAGAAATTTCATATTCTCCGCTTTCATGCAAGTGCCTCCTTGGCCCTTTCCGTTCCAGAAGCTCTGTTTTCCTCGAGCAGGTCAGGCCGGGATTTGGCAATTGCCCCGATGACAATGGAGGTGATTAAGCCTTCTCCTATAAACCCTATGATCAGATGGAAAAGGCCCATAGCCTTAAGGCCCGGCACAAGCGGGAACGTGCCTGCAAGGGCCATCTGAACAGCGCAGACGATTGCAGATACAAAAAGCCCAAGCCAAGCCCCTCCAAAAGCTGCAAGGCTCTGACTAAAGTTTCTTCGAAGAGTTGTATAGGTGTAGTAGCCTACAAACCCTGAAATAACTCCCATATTCAAGATGTTTGCCCCAAGAGTTGTAATCCCTCCGTCTGCAAAACCAAAGCCCTGAACAAGCAGGACAAGAGTCAGGACAAGGACTCCAGCCCAAGGGCTTGCAAAGACTATAGCCACAAGGGTTGCCCCAACCATGTGCCCGCTTGTGCCCATGCCTATGGGGATATTCAGGGCCTGGATTGCAAAAATTCCAGCTGCAAGAGCGGCGAGGATTGGGACTTTCATTTCTTCAAGTTCATTTTTTGCCCATTTCATTGAAATAATGATAAAAGGAAGAGCAATAATCCAATAGACAATTGCTTGGTCTAAAGGTATATAGGCATCAGGTATATGCAAGTTTTTTCCTCCGTATTCTCTCTATGTTTATTTAATACTCCTATTTGGTTTTCCTTTGCCAAAAATGTAAATAATAATGAAATGTAAAAGTGTATAATTAACACTGTTAATTCTTCAGTATTACATAAATACTTTTTGATATTACTTTTTTAGACGATCTAAGTTTGAAATATTATCAGATACCCTTAATTTCCGAATTAATGGTCCTAAATAAAAATACTTGTTATCTTTTCTAAAAAGGATTTAGATAAAAATGAGTGAAGCTTTAGGCAAAAAATGGACTAGGAGGATGTATCCAAGGCCTGCAAGTAAAAAGAGAGCGTCTTTTCTTCCGATTTTACTACTATAATAGTATTTTTCATGGCCATTTCCATATCCCCTGCAAAGCATACTTATATAGCTTTTTTCTCCCTGTTCATAGGCTCGGATAAAAATCGAACTTATGCTATTTCCTACCTGTGTTAAAATCCATTTCCTCGGCACTTTTTTGTTCCAGATATCAAAGAGCCGGGTTTCCTGAGCTACTCTTATCCTTCGGAGCATTCCCCAAAAAAGAAAGAGGTAACGCACCATCATGCTCAGGAGCAAGGTAAATTCTCCGGGAATTCCAAGCCTATTTGCTGCAATGACCATATCTCGCAGGCGGGTTGTCGATGAAAGCAGTATTATAGTTGTCACACAGACCGTGAACTTCAAAAGTAAGGAGAGGCCAAAGGCCAGCCCTTCATAGCTAAGGCTAAGCCCAAAAGGCAGGGAAAGAGGATAAGGAGTAAAGCTTTCGATAAAAGAAGGTTTTAGGAAAGGCTGAATACAGGCGATTGCAAAACCGAAAGGGAGTACAGCTAAAAAGCGTAGAATAAAGTATCTAAAGTCAAGGCTTGCCAGAAGTCCTAGGCATAAAAGATAGCTTTCAAGCAGCAGAAGCCGAGCTCCATTATTTTCATGGATGCGAGGAAGACTTACCGCGTAAATGATTATGGCTAGGGCAAAAAGCAATTTTACCCGGGCATCAAGCCTGTGAATCGGACTTTTTTTATAAGCTTCATGCTCGATATCGCTAAGAGTTATCATTGCTACTTTTCCTCTCAGGGGGATTTTTTAGAAAGAATTTGGGGGTTTATTGCCCTGGACCTTTTTGCATAAGGCTTAAGATCTCTTCCTTTGCAGCTTCGGCAGTAATCTGAAGCTCTGTCTTAACCCCAGCTTCCTGCAGCAGCTCAAAGATTCTGGCAATTCTAGGCAGCCTGAGATGCGCTTTTCGGAGCAGCTCAGGCTTATTAAATATAGACTCATGGGTTCCGTCGGCTTCCAGCCGCCCGTGGTGAAGCACAACAATTCTTTCCGCAAAATACGGGATTACATCCACATCATGGGTGGAAAGGAGAAGAGTGATTCCCAATTCTTCATTCATTTTAAGGAGCAATTTCAGGACCCGGGCCGAACTTAGAGGGTCGAGGCCAGCTGTTGGTTCGTCCAGCACGAGAACCTCAGGGCGCATAGCAAGGATGCCTGCGATTGCGACCAATTTTTTTTGGCCCCCACTGAGGTGATGAGGAGCGCGTTTTTCAGTTCCCGTAAGGCCGACCAGTTTTAGGGCTTCTTTTACTCGAACTTTAACTTCCTCTCGTGAAAGCCCCATATTAATTGGCCCGAAAGCCACATCCTCTTCCACGCTCGGGGCAAGCACTTGATCGTCAGGGTCCTGAAAAACAATTCCTACACTTTCCCGGCATTTTCGGACATTTTTTTTCGTAATTTTTTCTCCTTTTATCCAGACTTCGCCTGAAAGAGGATTCAAAATTCCATTTAGGTGTTTGAAGAGTGTAGATTTTCCGGCTCCATTAGCCCCGAGGACTGCAATCCTCTCCCCTTTGAAAACTTTCAAGTTGATGTTTTCAAGCGCATTTTTCTGAAGGCGAGGATAAGTATAGCAGAGTTGCTTCGTTTCAAGAATTGGCTCTTTCCCAGCTCTTTTTCCAGTCGGATCTAACTCTACTTGACCTGAACCATTTTGCATGCTATTTTGGCTTAGGGCTTTTTCCAGAAACTTTTTTTCTTTTCCGGAATTTTTTATGGGATTTGTATGCTGCATCCTTTATAACGTCCCTTTTTGAGCTAATCTTGAATATCTTTTAAAAAATAGTGCTACAACCAAAGGCATTATTGTTTTTATTTATTATGCTTTGTGTTTCTATGTTCTGATTTTTATTAATTAGAGAGATAGATGGAGAGATAGATATACAAAGCTTCTTTTCCTATCTTGATTCTGATGCAACGGGTTGTAATCCACGTGGACATGGACTCTTTTTTTGCGGCAATTGAGGAGCGAGAAAACCCCAAACTCCGGGGAAAAGCCCTTGTGATCTGCATGTTTTCTGGCCGAAGCGAACTTAGCGGATCGGTAAGTACCTGTAATTACGCAGCTCGAGCCTATGGCATTAAATCCGGCATGCCCTGCTCCAGAGCAAAAAAACTGATGCCTGACGCTCTTTTTTTACCGGTTCGGAAAGCTTTTTACAATAAGGTTTCAGCCGACATTATGATTTTTCTCATGGAGTATGCGGATCAGGCTTCAGATTTGGAAAAGAATCTTTTCGAGCAAGCAGCTTTTGAGCAGCTCAGTGTTGATGAGGCTTTTTTGGAGGTTACGGAAAGGACGGGAGGAGATTTTTCAAGAGCAATCAGGCTTGGTTTTCAGATTAAAGCCGAACTTTGGGCTAAGGAAAAACTTAGTTGTTCTATTGGAATCGGACCTAACAAACTAATTGCTAAGATGGCGTCTGATGTTCAAAAACCAAACGGACTTACCGCTATCCGGCCTGAGGAGGTTTCCACCTTCCTAAATCCCCTAAAACTTACGCAACTCTGGGGGCTTGGGAGCGTGACTGCGGAAAAACTTCAGGAGATGGGAATTGAAACCGTTGGGGAGCTTGCGGCTCGAGATGTACTTGAGTTAATCTCAAGCTTTGGAAAAAGAAAAGGAATCTGGCTTAAGCAAGCTGCTTTCGGAATTGACGAATCTCCTGTACGGGCGAGGCAGGGCTCAGAACAGATTGGACGGATTGCAACTCTTTCGGAGGATACCCGAGATCCTAAAATAATTTATTCTCTGCTCGAAAAACTAATTGAAGACCTTATCGAAAAACTTGAGGCAAGAGAACTGGCTTTCAGGGTTGTAACCCTTACGGCTGTAAATTCCGGATTTAGAATGCAGACAAAAAGCCGGACCCTGAACCATCCGGTCTCGGACAGAACAAGCCTGCGGCAGATAACCCGGGAGCTATTGGAACTTTATCTTGAGGAAAACCCGGGAGAATTCCGGCGTGTTGGAATCCGAGTTGAAGCTTTACAGGCAAAAAAAGGCCAAACTTCTCTCTTTGATTATTGAGGTTTAATCTTTCCAACTTTTTGATTGCGTTAACCATAACTTCTATTTACACATTCATGGTGACACGCTCATGTTATTGATTTTTCCCTAATATGTTAACCCTTTTCCTCTTTTTTCAAAAAATTTATAGAACGCAGCGTAAAACCCCTGAGTCTTTAGTTCAGGGAATGTAAGCGTCAACTTATCCTTGCTTTCTTATGATGGATAATATACTAATTTTCGGATAACTTTTGACAAGTAAATATACATGATCCAAATCATATTCCATTTCGAGAATTTCAAAATCGGAATTAGATGCACCATCGTATAGAACCTCCTTCAATTCCCCTTCAAGATTATTTAGTGCACTCTTTTTGTATTTGCATACAAAAATAACATGGTAAACCAATAGGAATTTGCTATGATTCTGTCTTTCATATTTCATCAATTATA
>JAQUFK010000115.1 GCA_028684695.1 Methanosarcinaceae archaeon
CATTTGGAAATTATGCTGGATGTTTTGATGAAGGGTATAAAAATCCTGTAACTGCCTTTTTTCATACCCTTGAAAACATAATCATAAAATATGAGGAAAGATGGAGTGAAGAAAACCCCTCCATCAGTATATATCATTTTACAAACTACAACCAAGGCCCAGACCTTGAAATTTACGTAGTTCCTACTCCCGTGTTCAGATTTCTTGCAAATATCCTGGGGGAAAAGGCTCAGGAATGGGCAAAAATTGTAAGAAGAGGGTATCCAAACTGGCAAAAAATAAAGGAAGAAAAAGAATACAAAAGCAAGCCCAATGCTGTGTATAACAGATTGCTAAAAGGAACTTCAATTATAAGATACTTTATAAATTATAAGAGAAAGGGAGTATATGGAGATTGGGAATTATTATGTGATTATCTTACAGAGGTTAGAAAGATGAGCGAAAAGAGGCTTGAAACCTTAAAAAAAGTAGGGGACTACATCTCAGCCTATATCCAAAGCAGTCAGGATATAAAGAGGTTGAACCAACTTGAGCAGGCGAATAGATACTCCTCCTTCAGAAATCAGCTGCGACTGATCGAAAAAAGTAGAATAAACAAAGGAATTGAAACTCCCCTTTTCACACTTGAAGAATACATGGAAGACCTCTTTCCCCAAGGGTACCTCAGCTGGAGAGAAACTCAGGACCTTTTGTTATTCAGAATCTATGAAAACTTGCATTCCTGGCTTATTGAACAGCCAGAACTGAAAACCGAAATTCAACCTGAAGAGTCTGAAGAAGAAAGAGAAAGTGCAGAAAAAGAAAATGATTTTGAGGCATAACGATGGCAAGAACAGTAAACGGATTTATGTTAATAGATGCCCCCCATTCGGCTCTAAATAATTCAGGAAGCGACAGTGGAGATAGAACAGAAAATATTGTCCGGACAAAAACCATCCGGAAAGGCAAAAATGTCTATCCCTATGTCTCAGGACAGGCCCTTCGCTACTGGTGGCGCACAACTCTTGAAGAAAAATACGGCTGGAAGCTCTCCCCAATCGCAAGAGAGAAAAAAATAGCCTTTACAAGTGCAAATCCCGTAGAATATGATGACGATGATGTTTTTGGCTATATGAGAGCCCTTAAAAAAGCCGATGGGGGAACCGTAACAAGGATCTCTCCTCTTAAAAATTCTCCTCTGGTTTCAGTAACCAGCCAGCGTCCAACAGAGGATTTTGGAGTTATGGCTCGCCATGAAGGAGATCCTGTCCCTTATGAACATGAATTTTATTCCGTGATTCTCAAAGGAGCTTTTTCTCTCGACCTGACAAATCTTGGGGTTTTTCAGCAATGTGAAAGAACCGGCTACAGGAATATGTACAAAAAACTCGAAGAAATAGCAGCAAATAAGGGAGTCAAACAAATAGAAAACGAATGGGTTATGCCCTCAGAAATAAGGGAAAAAAGAGCTAAAGAAACCATACAGGTCCTTCCCTATTTAAATGGAGGAGCAAAGCAAACTTCCCATCTTACCGATGTCTCTCCCAAATTCCTAATCCTTGTTGGGCTTGAAGGTGGAAACCACATTTTCATGAATCTTGCAAAAGAAGAAGAAAATGGGAAAGCCACAATCAATTTGGAGGCTTTAAAAGATACCCTTAAGGATTACTCAGACATTCTCCTAACAGATATCTATATCGGAAGGCGTAAAGGATTCATGGATGAGCTTGATTCGGAGCTTTGGGAACTTGCGGCTGAATTTGGCGAAAACGGTAAAAAAATAATTTATGGTTCCCTGAAAGAAACTGTAGACGCTTTTACAGAAAAAATTCCGGAAATGATGGGGTAAAATGCAAGTCTTGAGGCTTAAGCTCGAAGGCTGGACCGCTTCTTTCCGGTATCCCGGATTCATAAGCGGCTTTCAGCCAACCCTTCCGGTTCCGCCTCTAAGTACGGTTTATGGGCTTATTTCGGCAGCAAGAGGAGATATTGTCGGACCGGAAAACGTAAAGATAGGCTATGTCTTTGAGTCCGAAGCAAAAGCTGTAGACCTTGAAACGGTGTATGAATTAAGTCCCGGACTTTCGGCCAAATCAAATGTTGTAAAAAGGGAATTTCTATATAATCCAAAACTTTATCTTTACTTGGAGGATCTTGAATTCCAGAAAGATTTTAGAAAACCCGTCTATCCTCTTCTGCTCGGAAGGTCAACTGATCTTTTAAGGCTTTCTGAGAGCAAAGTCCTGGAACTGGAAGAAAAAAAGGGAAAAAGACTTGGAAAAACAATTTTACCTTTTGAAGCCCATGGAGCCCATGGGATCGTACAGGCTTTGCCCACTCATTTTACGGATAGCATTCCCAGAAAAGCCAAAGGAGTAAAACCCTTTATCCTGATGGAGAGCTTTTTTACATACCAAGAAAAATGCGCCTATGATCCTGAAATGGATTGGGCAGTCTGGTTTCATCTCTAAAAACAAGGGTTCAAATGGTAATTTTAGCAAAACCTGAGGGAGAAACCCTCCTCGAACATACTAAAAACTCTCTTCAGGTATTTAAAAGCATAAAAGAAGCCTATCCGGAAGTGCCAACCTTATGCAAAAATCCAGATTTTTGGGAGGAACTTTTTTATGCTGTTTGTCTTCATGATTTTGGAAAAGCCGCAACTGGGTTTCAAGCGGCTTTGAAAAAAGATGGGAAAAGCTGGGGGTACAGACACGAGCTTCTCTCAGCGGGTTTTGTGGCAGGGCTCAAAACTAAAAAAGAATTCAAAGCTGCTGTTGCAATTGCGATTCTCACCCATCACAAAGATATAAAAATTCTTAGAGAAAAATACCGTCCTAACTCAAAAAATGGAAAAAAACTCTACCAAAAGAAATTGGGGGAGCTGGAACCAAATTTTTTAGAACTTATTGAAATTCAGAAAAAAATTCCGGAATTAAGTCAAAAGTATCTTGGAAAAAAAAGGGATAATTATAGAATCCTTAAAACCTCAGCAGAACTGGAAAATGCCTATGAAACTGTGGCTTTAAAATATATAAATCAATTCGAGGACAAAGAATTCGGGCCCTTGCATGGAGTTTATGGGATTTTTTTAAAAGGTTTTCTGACCGCCTCTGATCATCTGGCTTCCGGGGGAAAAAAAGAGATTTTAAACGGAATCGAAAATATAGAGGCAATCTATTCTTTTCCAAAAATGAGAAAAATCCAGAAAGCAGCCTTAAAAACTGAAGGGGACGTTTTTTTGGTAGCCCCTACAGGCTCCGGAAAAACCGAAAGCGGACTCTTCTGGACTCAGGCTAACCAAAATAAACAAAAATCCAGAAGGGTTTTTTATCTGCTGCCCTATACTGCAAGCATAAATGCAATGTATAAGAGACTTCAAAAAGATTTTAAAAATCCCGAACTTGTGGGAATTCAACATGGAAAAGCAACGTATTATCTTTACAAGCAATTATCCGAAAGTGAAGCAAACGCCGGCGAAGATTATGCGGCTTTAAAAGAAAAGGCAAAAAACATAAAAAACCTAACAGATAAAATATACAGACCTTATAAAATATTGACTCCACATCAAATTCTTAAATCGGTTTTCGGAATTAAAGGCTTTGAACAACATTTTTCCGAAATGGCAGGCGGCCTTTTTATTGTAGATGAAATTCATGCCTATGATGCCCACTTAACGGCCCTAATTCTTGAAACCTTCAAAGTCTTAAAACACCAATATGGGGCTAATTTTTTAATAATGTCTGCAACTCTGCCTTCTTTTTTAAAAGAAATCTTCCGCCAGGAACTTGACATAAAAAATGAAATAGGATATAAGGATTCTGAATTAAAGGAATTTACAAGGCATAAAGTAAAAGTGCTAGAAAAAGGTGTTTTTGAAAATCTACCCAAGATCCAAAGCGATCTAGAGAATAAGAAAAAAGTATTAATTGTTTGTAATACCGTCTCCCAAGCTCAGCTAGTGTTTAAAAAGCTTTCAAAACCTTTTCCAAACTCGCAACTTCTGCATGGACGCTTTATGTTAAGGGATCGGGAAATGATTGAAAGAGATTTAAACAACCTAAATCTGCTTGTAGGAACCCAGGCTGTAGAAGTATCCTTGGACCTTGACTATGATGTTTTGTATTCAGAACCTGCTCCAATAGATGCGCTTATCCAAAGGTTTGGAAGAGTTAACCGGAAAGGCTGGGAAGAAAAAATACTAAAACCAGTTTATCTTTTTGAAGAAGGTTCGGAAAAAGACAGTTATATTTATAATTCTGAAATCGTTTCAAAAACTCTAAAATTGCTAAGAAAGGAATCCCTCCTCAAAGAAAACGTAATCCAAAAACTTGTGGATGAGATTTATAAAGATGGGTACGAAGGCAAAGACCTTGAAAAATTTAATCAGGTAAAGCGCCTTTTTCCAAAATATTTCAAATCAAATGTGCCTTTTATAAATCAAGGCGAAAAAGAAGCCGACTTTTATCAACTCTATGATTCCGTTGAGATTGTACCTTTGGAATTTAAGCTTGAATACCTAGAAGAACTTGAAAATAAAAGGTACTTTGAAGCAATGAAGTATCTTGTATCCATAAGTCTTGGACAATATTTTAAGCTTTTTAAGAATTCCCAAATTCAAAAGGACAAAGAAACCCTTTTTGCAAATGTGAAGTATAGCCCCAAATGTGGATTATGCTTAGACGAAGAACAAAAACCTTCAATATGGTAAAAGAAAAAAAAACCCGGAAAAAGGCCTCAAAACAAAAAATCCATAAAAAATTATTCCAATAAAACCGCTCTTTTGTCGCTAAACCTTTACTTTTTTCCCAGTATGTTTACTCAAAAGAATTATATTGGATAATCTCCAACTATGAGCAGTTTCTACCAAATAACACAAATAGATGAAATAGTAACAACGAGATAAAAAGAGGTTCTAAAAATGACGGAAAAACTCGGAATTTTAGCAATTGGCCATGGAAGTAAACTGCCTTACAATAAAGAAGTTGTAACAAAAATTGCTAATTACATTGCAAAAAAACACTCTGATGTTGTAGTCAGAGCCGGTTTTATGGAAAACAGTGAGCCTACCCTAGACGAGGCAATTGCAGGCTTCTCAGGAACAGGCGTTACAAAAATTGCCGCTGTGCCCGTTTTCCTAGCTTCAGGCGTGCATATTACCCAAGATATCCCTGAAATTTTAGGGTTAGATGAAAAAGGCTGCGGAAACCTTACAATAGATGGCAAAACAGTCCCCCTCTGCTACGCAAAACCCCTCGGGGCCGACGAGCTGATCGCAGATCTTGTCTATAAGCGAGTAGAAGAAGTGCTCTGAAATTCAGAGCAAAAGCAGATTTTTATGGGAAAAACGGAAAGTCTAAGGGACTTTCCGGCTTTCTCAACTATTCCATTTTTCTTTTAAAATTAATGCAGATTTACCCTTTTTAAGCTTTCGCAAACGCTTATGGCTTCTTAAACCGAGTTGCGCTCTACCCCCAAACTGTTTTATAATAGATATACAAACTTTGTTTCCGGATTTCTTTCAGATTAAGGCTTATCTAAAATGATTGGGAAAACCAAATAAAGGATATCAAAATATACATAAAATAAAATTTAAGTGGTAATAAGAAGATGCACCAAAAAGACGTAGCTAAAAACACCCTTGCCGCACAGATCGAAAAGATAGGTGCCGAGCTAAAAGACGAAAGCCTGCAGGCCGAAGCCCTTTGTGCAATAATTCCAGAATTTCAAGGGGAAGAAAAGGCTAAGCTCGTGGATAAAATCCTTGATATAGCCTCCAGAATTCAAAAAGGGAGCGCAAGGACAAAAATCCTCTCAACCCTCGCTTTTCACCTAAAAGGCCCGGAAATGGCTGAATATAGGAAAAAAGCCCTTGATCTCGCGGCTGAAATTCAATACGGAGCCTCAAGAGCTGAAGCTCTTGCTTCAATAATCCCGCAGCTTGAAGGCCCGGAAAAAGGCTCCCTTATCCAAAAAGCCCTTATTGCCACTTCCCACATCCAGGATGAAGCCGAAAGATCAGGCGTTCTCTCCTCGCTGGGTCCCCACCTCAAAGGCCCGGAAAAAGAAGAAATCATAGAAAAAATCCTTTCTGCTGCATCCGGAATCGAATACGGGGACGCAAGAACCGAAGCCCTTATCCTAATTGCCCCGCATCTGCTTGAATCAAGAAAAAAAGAGCTCATAGAAAAAGCCTTAGAAGCTGCTTCAGGAATTCAATCCGAAACCCGCAGAGCAAAAGTCCTTTCATTACTTACCCCTTGTCCGAATTCAGCCTAATTTTAAACCCTCAAAGCCGGAACAAAACTCAAAGAGGCTGAAAACATTTTTCCGGCCGTAATATATAACAGCCTTAACCCACCTCTTTTTTTCATGAATATTTCACAAAAAAAAATCGCAGTCCTCGACTTAACTCATGGCGGAATTCCAATCTCAATCAAGCTTGCTAAACTCGGGGCAAAAGTCACGGCCCTAGACGTCTACGGAACCAGTCCCCCTTCCCTTCTTGCCGAACTTGAATCTCTGCATGGGATAAAAACCCTGCAACTTCAGGCTGGAAAAAACACAAAAAAAAACCCAGCTCTTTTAGCTTCTGCCTTTGATCTACTGATAGCGCCTGTTCACCTCGATCCGGCTTATCCCCTGCTAGTCAACGCCAGAAAAGAAAAAATTCCAGTCTTTTCCCATCACCGCATAGTCGGAGAGATTCTTGCAAAAGATCCAAGACTTTCCAAAATAAAACGAATTGAAATCACGGGCTC